>DASXND010000094.1:0-1548 GCA_036495265.1 Dyella sp. | reverse complement strand
GCGCGTGCAGCCGCAATAGAAGCACGGACTGAAGCAGAATGGCACGTGCACGTACAGCGACAGCGGGCGCGGCACAGCGGCATCGTTCGACGACTGGATGGCCGCACGCAAAGCCGCTTCGTCGAACCCCGCATGGAACTGGGGTGCGGTCGGGTAGCTGGTATATCGAGGGCCGGCGGTGTCGTGCCGGGCAATCAGTTCCGGGTCGAATTCAGGGGCGGTCGTGTGAGTGCGCATGGGCGAAAGTATCGCCAGCGCCACGGATAACACGCCTGATGGTGATCAAGTCATTGCGACAATGTGACCCGTCGTGCCGCGGTCACGTCGTGGTGACCGCGGCAGTGACCTGTTAGCGCTTGAGCGGTGCGACAACTTGTTCGATGGCACCGAAGATCGACGCGCCCGCCTTGTCCGTGACGTCGATGCGCAGGCTGTCGCCAAACTTCAGGAACGGCGTGCTTGGCTTGCCGTCGCGCAACGTCTCCACCGTACGCTGCTCGGCCAGACACGAGGCGCCCTTGCTGGTGTCTTCGTTGGCGATGGTGCCGGAGCCGACGATGGTGCCGGCGGTCAGCGGCCGTGTCTTGGCCGCATGCGCCACCAGTTCGGCAAAGCTGAATTGCATATCGACGCCACATTCCGCCTCGCCGAACCAGGCCCCATTGAGCCAAGTACGCATGGGCAGGTGCAGCTTGTCGCCCTGCCAGGCATCGCCCAGTTCGTCCGGCGTCACCAAGACAGGCGACAGCGCCGAGCGCGGCTTGGACTGCAGGAAGCCAAAGCCCTTGGCCAGCTCGCCGGGAATCAGCCCACGCAGTGATACGTCATTGATCAGGCCGATGAGCTGGATATGTTCAGCGGCCTGCGCCGGCGTGGGTGCCATCGGCACGTCATCGGTCACCACCACGACCTCGGCTTCCAGGTCGATGCCGTAGTCCTCGCTCGGCACGACCACCGGATCGCGCGGTCCGAGAAAGCCGGCACTGGTGGCCTGATACATCAGGGGATCGGTATAGAACGACTCGGGCACTTCGGCGCCACGAGCACGACGCACGCGCTCGACGTGGGGCAGATAGGCACTGCCGTCGACGAATTCGTAGGCGCGCGGCAGCGGCGAGGCCAGGGCTGCCGGATCGAGCGCGAACGCGCCGGTTGCGTTGTCGGCGTTGAGATCCTCCGACAATGCGTTGAGCCGCGGTGCAACGTTCGACCAGTCGTCCAGCGCTGCCTGCAGGGTCGGCGCGATGCCGGTTGCCTTGACCGCCTGCTTCAGGTCGCGGCTGACGACCACCAGCGTGCCGTCGCGGCCGCCTTCCTTCAGAGAACCGAGTTTCATGCCTTCGCTCCGTATGCTGCGCTCAACTGCAGCCGTTCACGTCTTTGTTCCGGATGACGCAAGCCATCCGGGGGTTTGTTGTTGCCGGCGCTTAGCCGCCAGTGAAGTGCTTGCGGATGCCCTGCCAGCACTCGTAGTAATTGCCCTGCAGCTGCGGTGCTTCCAGTGCCTGTTGGGTCGGGTGAATCACGCGACGCGTCTCGAACATGAAA
>DASXND010000093.1:0-2305 GCA_036495265.1 Dyella sp. | reverse complement strand
CACTTTCTCTACGGCGCTTTGCCCAGGATGGCCGTGGATGCCGAGATAGCGCGTCAGCACGCGCTTCACATTGCCGTCGAGAATGGGGAAGCGCAGTCCATGGGCTTGGGCCAGGATGGCGCCGGCGGTGGAGCGGCCAATACCGGGCAGGGCGGCGAGCGATTCGAAATCACGCGGCAGTTCGCCATCATGCCGCGCCACGCAGATCTGCGCTGCGCGCTGCAGGAAGCGGGCACGGCGGTAATAGCCAAGACCTGACCATAACGCCAGCACGGTGTCTTCGTCGGCAGCAGCCCGGTCGCGCAAGCTGGGTAGTGCGGAAACAAAACGCTGGAAGTACGGAATGACCGTGACCACTTGCGTCTGCTGCAGCATTACCTCAGACAGCCACACCCGATACGCATCGCGCGGATGCTGCCAAGGCAAGTCCTTGCGGCCGTGGCGATCGAACCAGGCCAGCAGAGCGGAAGCAAAGGGATTCATGGCGATGTGCTGACGGGCGAGGGCTTTGCCGGGGCGGGCTTGGTCGGTGCAGCTTTCGTCGGCGGAAATTTCGTCGATGCGGGAGCTGCCGCGCTGGCTGCGCTGGCCGGCACGTTGTAACCGGCCTGGATGGTCAAGCCTTCGATGGTGATATTGCCGGTATCGATCCTGGCGATTTCGGCATGGCCGCTGCCGGGCGGCACCGCGAGCTGCGGACCGTCGTCATGGTCCAGCCCTGCCCACCAGTCGGCCAGTGCCAGCGGTGGCAGGCGCAAGTCGGCGTGGTTATTCGGGCCGTCGAGCTTCAGCGCCAGCATCAGCGGGCTGCTTTCGTCGGCCGGCATCAGCTCGATCGCGGTGACGTATTGGCCGCTGTCGGCATGATCGAGTTTGCCGTCCAGGTGCGCCGATGCGTCGGCGGCGCCACGCCAGTGCGCTTCGCCCGAGAGCTGCAAGGTCAGCGTGGTGCTGTGGGAGAGGCGCAGCGCGATATTGTCCAGCTGCAGTGCGCCACCCTTGATGCTGGGTGTCAGCTGCAGGCGCAGCTGGGTGGGTATGCCTTGCGCATCCTTGGCCGAAATCGTGAGCGGGAACGGCTGGTTGGCCGCCAGCTGACCGGTTTCCAGCTCCACCTCGCCGAGCAGGAGTTCGTTGCCGCGCACCAGGCTGCCACGCGTGATGCGCACGCCTGCGTCGATGCGTGGAATCTGTGTCGGCGTGCCGGCCGGGCCGGATGGCAGATGCACCAACCAGGCTTGCAGTGCATCGAGGTCGACGCGCGGCGAATCGATGGCCATCTGCGAAATGACGGTTTCCTTGCCGAACAAGGTGCGCCATGGCAGCGCCAGCGTGCCGCGTGCGGCCAGCAGGATCGGCATGTTCGCGCCCTGGGCGCTGAGCGTGATGCCCTGGAGCTCGAGCGCCGGGCGCGGGAACAGGGCGGGCGTGGCCGGGCTGGCCAGGTTGAGTTCGAGGCCGGCGGCACGTGCCTGTGATTGCAGCACCGCCGTGATGCGCTCGGGCTGCAGCAGCAGGTGCACGGCAGTGAGCGCGACAGCGACCAGCACCAGCGTCGTGCTGCTGGCGATCAACAAGGTCAGGCGCAGCCAGCGCGGCACCGGCGGCGGTCCTCAGCCCTGGCCCAGGTTGGACGGGAGCAGGCCATCCACATAGGCCTCGGCTTCGAACACGCGCAGGTCGGTGGCGGTTTCACCGAGACCCACATAGCGAATCGGCAGCCCAAACTCACGCGCCAGCGCAAACACCACGCCGCCCTTGGCGGTGCCGTCGAGCTTGGTCACGACCAGGCCGGTCACGCCGACGATCTGGCGGAATTGGCGCAC
Organism: Dyella sp.; assembly: GCA_036495265.1. Classification (GTDB taxonomy): domain Bacteria; phylum Pseudomonadota; class Gammaproteobacteria; order Xanthomonadales; family Rhodanobacteraceae; genus Dyella. The sequence continues at coordinate 479 of DASXND010000093.1, read as the reverse complement.
CTGGTTCACGGCGTTCTGGCCGGTGGTGCCGTCGATCACCATCAGCACTTCATGCGGCGCGTCGGCGTCAAGTTTCTTCAGTACGCGGGCGATCTTGCCCAGCTCGTCCATCAGTCCGCCCTGCGTATGCAGGCGACCGGCGGTATCGGCAATCAGCACATCGGCGCCGCGCGAGCGTGCAGCCTGCAGCGCATCGAAGATCACGCTGGCCGAGTCGGCGTCCTGGCCTTGCGAGATCACCGGCACCTTGTTGCGTTCGCCCCAGGTCTTGAGCTGTTCCACCGCAGCGGCGCGAAAGGTGTCGCCGGCGGCAAGCATCACCTGGTGGCCGTCGTCGCGATAGCGGCGAGCGAGCTTGCCGATGGTGGTGGTCTTGCCGGCGCCGTTGATGCCGACGGTAAGGACCACGAATGGCTGCCGCCCGCTGACGACCAGCGGCGTTTCCACGGGTTTGAGCAAGCTGATCAGCGACTGCCGCA
>DASXND010000092.1:0-6275 GCA_036495265.1 Dyella sp. | reverse complement strand
TCCACGTGTGAACTCTGTTCCATCAAGCCCCCCAATTGGGTGGAGTGTCGTCTCCCAGCGACAGGACATGTCAGCGGGGAACCCGCTGCGGCTATCATGCGGTCTCACATGTGGCATCCAGGCCGCAGTGAGGCGAGATGTCACAGCGACAAGTTAGGTTTCCTCCTGACCCACCGGCGCATGGCGGCGTTGTCCCGCTGTGGCGAGCTTCGCTTGCGTCTGCGTCGCGTGAAGACAATCGTCGCCTTCATCGCCTGCGCGCTTGGCTGACGTTCGTCCTTGTCCTGCTGCTGCCCTTCGGTGCAGCGCGTGCCGACGATCCCTGGGCGCCCTTCGACGCACCATGGTTCGACCGCTTGGGCATCAACGATGGGCTACCGCATTCGATCACCACGGCGATCGTGCAGGACCAGCGCGGGCTGCTATGGGTCGGCACCATTGGCGGGCTGGTCCGCTACGACGGCTATCGCATGCAGGTGTTCGCCTTGGCGGCCGGAGGCAGATCGGGCCTGCCCGACGCGTATGTGCGCAGCCTGCTCGCCCTGCCAGATGGCGGTGTACTGATAGGCACCAATGCGGGCGGACTGAGCCGCTTCGATCCCGTCACCAACACGCTGCGCAACTATCCCATCGGCCGGGGCGGCACCTCGGATCGGAAGATCTATGCGCTGGCGCACGACGCCAACAACGGTGTCTGGATCGCCACCGACCACGGCCTGGATTACCTGGACCTGCGCACCAACCGGATTGCGCCGGTAGCCACCGGCGCCGCCATCTCGCCGCGCAACTTCAGCGTGCTGGAGGATCGCGCCGGCAATCTGTGGCTGGGCACCAGCAGCGGCCTGTTCTTCCGCCGCGCCGGCTCGCACACCTTCGTACGCCCGCCCCGCCCTGATGGCAGCATCGATACCGTGCTCGGCGACGGCATCTGGTCCATCCACGAGGATCGCGAAGGCCGGCTCTGGGTCGGCAGCGGCCAGGCAGGCGCCGTCTACCGGGATACCGACGGTCACTGGCAAACCGTAGCCGGTTTCAGTGGCTACCAGAAGGATCACGCGCGACGCGCAACGGTGCGCGATTTCCTGGAGATCTCGACGGACACCATCTGGATCGGCACGGACGGTACCGGCGTGTTCGCCTACTCGCCCGGGGCCTCCGGTGTTCGCACCATTGCGCACGACACCGCCGTGCCATCGTCGTTGCCCGGCGATGCCGTGCGTGCGCTGATGCAGGACCGCTCCGGCAATGTATGGGTAGCGACTGACCTCGGCCTCGCACGGCACGATCCGAATGCCCGCACCGCCTTCGCCCTGCTGCCATCGACGCGGGAAGACCGTGCGATTGCCAGCACCAATGTGCGCGGCATCTTCGTCGACAAGCGCGAGCGCATCTGGCTGGGCATGAGCTCGGGACGCGTCGACGTCATCGATCTCGGCAAGGGCCAGATCCGCCATCTGCAACTGGGCGGCAACCAGGCGCGGCGCGACGTGCAGACTTTCGCCGAAGCGCCGGACGGCACCATCTGGATCGGCACGGACGGTACCGGCGTGTTCGCCTACTCGCACGGGGCCTCCGGTGTTCGCACCATTGCGCACGACACCGCCGTGCCGTCGTCGTTGCCCGGCGATGCGGTGCGCGCGCTGATGCAGGACCGTTCCGGCAATGTCTGGGTGGCGACCGACCTCGGCCTCGCACGGCACGATCCAAATGCGCGCACCGCCTTTGCCCTGCTGCCATCGACGCGCGAAGACCGCGCGATTGCCAGCACCAATGTGCGCGGCGTCTACGTCGACAAGCGCGAGCGCATCTGGCTGGGCATGAACTCCGGACGCATCGACGTCATCGATCTCGGCAAAGGCCAGATCCGCCATCTGCAACTGGGCGGCAACCAGGCTCGGCGCGACGTGCAGGCTTTCGCCGAAGCGCCGGACGGCACCATCTGGGTAGGCACCCAGGGGCTGGCGCGGGTTGATCCGGACACGCTCGTGCTGCAGGACTCCCTGCTCGCCGACCTCGACGAAAAACCCGTGCTGAGCCTGCTCAGCGATGGCGAACAACTGCTGATCGCCACCTACGACGGCGTCTATCGTTACAACACGCACACGCACGCCTTGGTGCACTTCCGACACGCTGCGGATGATGCCGGCAGCCTCTCCAGCGACACCGTGCGGCACATCGCCGCTGTCGATCACACCGTCTGGTACCTCACGGCTTACGGCATTTCGATTGCCCCCAATACGCTGCAAACCCACGACTTCACGCACGTACTGAATCGCCCGGGCGATCCGTCCAGCCTGCCTAACGACCTGGTCACCTCGATGGCGACCGATCCCGAAGGGCAGCAATGGATTGGCACGGCTGGCGGCCTGAGCCTGCTGGAACAACAGGACAGTAACGGTGCGTTTCACTTCCGCACGATCGGCAGCGCGGATGGACTGGCCAGCGACAACGTCAATGCCGTGTTGTCCGACGGCAACGGCAACCCGTGGGTAAGCCTGCCCAACGGCGTGGCCATGATCGACGGCTCCACCCATATCGTGCGCAATCTTGGCATTCGCGATGGCCTGCGCATCGCCAGTTACATCTACGCGGCCGCCGCACGCGCGCCCACGGGCGAGCTGCTGTTTGGCGGGCTTGGAGGACTCACGGTGATCCGGCCGGACTGGCGGCCGCCGAATACGCCCGATCCCCCGCTGATTGTCACCCAGGCCGAGCTCAATGGCGTGCCCGTGCCTTTCGGCAAACTCCCGCGCACGAGCGAAACACTAGGGCTCGGCACGCATAACCGCAGCCTGCGCGTCGATTTCGCCCTACTGGATTACCAGGCGCCGACGGAGACGAGTTACAGCTACCGCATGGAGGGCTTCGACGAGGGCTGGATTGACGTTCCCCGTGGCAGCCTGCCATCGGCCATGTACACCAACCTGCCTCATGGTGAATACATCTTGCGCCTGCGTGCAACGACGCGAGGCATGCAGCCGCGCCGGATCGAGACCACGTTGCAGGTGCTGGCCGAACCACGCTGGTACGAAACCATGATCGCCAGGATCGTGGCGGGCCTGCTGTTGCTTGCCCTGGTCATCGGACTGATCCATCTACGCACGCTATACCTGCAGCGAAAAGCCCGCCTGCTGCAACAGCAGATCGATACGCATACCCGCGAGCTGCGCGCGGCCAACCTGCGCCTGGACGAACTGGCCAATACCGATGAGCTCACCGGCGCCTGCAATCGCCGACGTTTTTTCGCGCTGGCCGAGGCAGTCCGCGCGGCGGCGCCGGACGGCGGCGCCTGCATCGCCTTGCTCGACCTGGATCACTTCAAGCAGATCAACGACAGTTACGGGCATCTGGCGGGCGATGCGGTGATTCGCGGCGCCTGCGCGGCGATCCTGCAACAGTGCCGCGAGGTCGACCTGGTCGGTCGTTACGGCGGCGAAGAACTGGTGATATGCCTGCCAGGCATCAGCCTGGAGCATGGCATGGCCGTGGCGGAACGTATTCGCCAGGCGATAGCCGAGCAGCACGCCATCTACGAGGGCCGGGCGATTGAAGTGACGGCCAGCATTGGCGTGGCGGCCTATCGCGCGGGCGAGACCCTCTCGCAGTGGCTATCGAGAGCTGACGAAGCGCTGTATCAAGCCAAGCACGCCGGCCGCAATCGATGCGTGGCGGCGTCTTGAAGCGGGACCACGTTCACCGCGTCGCGATCAGGCGATGACGATAAATCGCATAGCCCAGACCCACCACGCCGGTGAGCACCGCCGGCACTAGCAACACGCGCTCCTGCCAGGCCAGGAAACCGAGCGCACCCAGGGTGGCGCCGACGATGAAGTGGCTGGCCACCAGCAGGCACACCTGTACGCGCAGCATGTCCACCGGCAAACCACGCAAGCGCTGACCCAGGTAGATGCCGAGGTCGGTGAAGATGCCGGAAAGATGGGTGGTGCGAAACGTCGCGCCGCTATAGGTGCTGACCATGGCGTTCTGCAAGCCACAGGCGGCTGATGCCAGATACAGGCCCAAATCGCGCTGATCGTGAATCAGGGGAATCGCGGCGAACAGCAGCACTGACTCGATCATCAGCACGACGCCGTAGCGTCGCCCCAACTGCAGCGTGCTCTGCTGCACGATAAAACCGCTGAGCACCGCGCCCGCAAGAAATGAAGTGATGGCCAAGGCCCAGTGCGCGATCTCGGTCGCATCGAGGCGTGCCAGGGCCAGGCCCAGTTCGGTGCTGGTTCCGGTCAGATGGGTGATCGGCTGGTGCCGAAAACAGAGATAGCCGACGGCGTTGATGCAGCCGGCTATCAGCGCCAGCAAACCGCCGCCGATCCAGGCCCAGCGCGGCAGCTGACGCAGCATCGCCGCGATCAGTTCCTGATCGGCTGCGTGCTGAGCACCGGCGCGTCGCCGATGACGTCGGCGCCCGGCGGCGGAACGAAATTGAAGGTCGCCGGTGCAATCGGCACGTTGCGCTGCCAGCCGGAGAAACGAATGTCCGTGGTGGCGCCGAGCTGGTCGCGGAACACCATGCGGGCCAGGCCGTTCGCATCGAAACCGAGGTCGGCATAGTCGAACTGCGGATCCTTCGCGGTCGAGGTGAGGCGCAGCCAGCTCAGGCCATCGTGCTCACCCTGCTCGGCGACCTTGAAGTCCTTGTCCATCTGCTTGAGGTCGGTCAGCACGGTGAGCGGGCTATGCGATTCCTCGGAACTCTGCACGCGCACGGTGACCTGCTCCAGGTCCGGGTCGTACAGCCATACGCGGCTGCCGTCGGCAACGATGGTCTGTTTGTACGGCGTCAGCGTCTCCCAGCGGAACTGGCGCGGCGCCTCAAGCGCCAAGGTGCCGGAACTCGACTTTGAGGCACTGCCGTTCGCGTCGGTCAGCGACTGGGTGAACTTGCCGGTGAGCGAATGCAGGCCGGTGGCGAAGGCATCGAGCTTCGCGCGTGCCGGGCCGGCGGCGGCCTGGGCGAGACCGGCCATCGAAAACAGGAGCGCGGAGGCGACGAGAACAAACGAGCGTTTCATGGGGACCCTGTGGGTGGAGCGATGCGCGAAGTCTGCGCGGCTATAGCTTAATGGCGACTGGGCCTTTGGAGCCCCCTTTCCTCACCGTCATCCCGGCGTTCGCTGGGATGACGGGCAAGAACGCGGAACGCCCGTCAGTTCTTCGGCGGCGGCGGTGCCAACACTTCGCGATTGCCGTTGTGCTGGGGTGCGCTCACCACACCGTCCTGCTCCATCTGTTCGATCAGGCGGGCCGCACGGTTGTAGCCGATGCGCAGATGGCGCTGGACGCCAGATATCGAGGCGCGGCGCGACTCGGTGACGATGCGCACGGCGCGGTCGTACAGCTGCGCCTCGACGTCGCCACCTTCATCGCCATCCTGTGGCAGGCCGGAGTCGTTGATGAACTTGCCGTCGCTGGTGGCCTGCACTTCTTCCAGCACGCCTTCGATGTATTGCGGCGAGCCTTGCGACCTGAGCCATTTCACCACGTTGTGCACTTCGTGGTCGTCCACGAAGGCACCATGCACGCGCTCCGGCGTGGCCGTGCCCGGCGGCAGGTAAAGCATGTCGCCATGGCCGAGCAAGGCTTCCGCGCCGGACTGATCGAGAATCGTGCGCGAGTCGATCTTCGACGACACCTGGAACGCGACGCGCGTCGGAATGTTCGCCTTGATGAGCCCGGTGATCACGTCCACCGAAGGGCGCTGCGTCGCCAGAATCAGATGGATGCCGGCCGCGCGCGCCTTCTGCGCGAGCCGCGCGATCAGCTCTTCGATCTTCTTGCCCGCGACCATCATCAGGTCGGCGAGCTCGTCGATCACCACCACGATCAGCGGCAGCGGCGCGAGCGGCTCGGGCGCCTCAGGCGTCAGCGAGAACGGGTTGCCGAGCTTCTTGCCCTTGGCTTCGGTGTCGCGGATTTTCTGGTTGAAGCCGGCCAGGTTGCGCACGCCGACCGCGGACATCAGGCGGTAGCGCTTTTCCATTTCGCCGACACACCAGTTCAGCGCGTTGGCCGCGAGCTTCATGTCGGTGACGACCGGCGCGAGCAGATGCGGAATGCCTTCGTAGACCGAAAGCTCCAGCATCTTCGGGTCGATCATGATCAGGCGCACTTCTTCGGGCGTCGCCTTGTAGAGCAGCGAGCAGATCATCGCGTTGATCGCGACCGACTTGCCCGAACCGGTCGTACCCGCGACCAGCATGTGCGGCGCCTTCGCCAGATCGGCGACCACCGGATGGCCGGTGATGTCCTTGCCC
>DASXND010000091.1:0-2303 GCA_036495265.1 Dyella sp. | reverse complement strand
CGTGCTGGTGCCTCCCAAGGCACGCGTCGCCACCAAGCCCACCCGCGGCTCGAAAGAGCGGCGCCTCGCCGGCAAAGAGCAGCGCGGCAAGATCAAACAAACGCGTTCGCGTGACTGGAGTCGTGAATGAGTAACCGGATGCTGCCATCCGCACCACCCGAATCACCCAAGCTCAATAGCCGGTTCTGGCCATGGCTGGCGCGCGTACTGCTGCGCCTGAGCGGCTGGCGCCTGCTCGGTGAACCGGCCAACGAACCCAAGCTCATCCTGATCGGCGCACCGCATTCGTCCTACTGGGATGGTTACTACGGCCTGCTGATGAAGATCGGCCTGGGCGTCGACATCAACATCATGATCAAGCGCGAAGTACTGGAGGGCCCGCTGGGAGTCATCCTGCGCCCCATCGGCATGATCGCCATCAATCGCAGCGCCGCGCTGAATGTGGTGGACCAGATGGTGCAGCGATTCGGCGAACGCCCGCGGATGTGGCTGGGCATCACGCCGGAAGGCACGCGCAAGAAGGTCACCCACTGGAAGTCCGGCTTCCTGCGCATCGCCCACGATGCCGAGGTGCCGATCCAGACCCTCTTTATTGACTATCCCAGCAAGACTTTCACCTTCGGCCCGGTCGTAAGAGCCACTGAAGACCATGATGCGGACATGACGAAGATCCGCGAACTGTTCTCGCCGTATCGCGGCAAGCATCGCAACGCCAACGGATAAGCACTCGCTGCCCGCCGGGCGAGGGCCAAGGATGGCCCGAGTGAAAAGCCAACGAAGCGGTGACGCCGAAACGCTGATCGCGCACAGGGTGCGCTCCTACAACACGGGTAGGGTAGGGATTAGCGCTCGGAGTGACCCGACTCGTCATAGTCGCGGTGCGTCAGCAAACCAGGACGCACCAGGTCGACGAAAGCCCGCGCCTCCGCACTGAGGAACTTGCCCTTGCGCATCACCACGCCGTAGCTGCGCTGTGGGAAATACTGTTTCATGTTGCGGACGGCCAAGCGCGAACGGTCGGCGTCGGTGATGCAGATGCCGGTCACGATGGAAATGCCCAGCCCCATCGCGACGTATTCCTTGATCACGTCCCAGCCGCCGACTTCGATGGCCACGTGATAGGGCACCTGGCGCTGCTGGAACACCAGGTCCACCAGTCGATAGGTGGACAGTCGCTGCGGCGGCAGGATCAAGCCATACGGCGATAAGTCCTCAAGCGTGATCCGCTCCTTGGCCGCCAGCGGATGATCCCGCGGAGTGATCAGCATCGGGTCGTAGTGAAGCACCGGCGCCCAGGCGATATCGTTGGGCACGTCGAGCATCGAGCCCACGGCAAAGTCCGCCTCGTCCGCGCGCAGCAGCGCCAGCCCATCCTTGCCGGTGACATTGGCCAGCTGCAATTGAACGGACGGGAAGCTCTCGCGATAGCGACGCACCAGATCCGGCAACAGGTATTGGATGGTCGAACTGCCCGCCGCAATGGTCAGGCGGCCGCCCTGCATGCCCTTCACCCTGGCGTGGAAATCGCGGTCCAGGTTCTCCCAGCCCTCGACCAGCGGTCGCGCCAGTTCGTACAGGGCTTCGCCCGCGTCGGTGAGGTTGATACGTCGGCGTCGGCGCTCGAGCAGGCTGACGCCCAGCTCGCGCTCCAGTGCCTGCAACTGCAGGCTCACCGTCGGCTGAGACAGGAACAGCGCCTCGGCGGCACGGGTCAGGGTACCCAGCTTCACCGTGTAGACGAAGGCCCGCATCTGCTTCTGGCGGTTGCCCTTGTAATAGAACCGAGCCGGCTCCCTGGCCGCTGAATCATCGCCTTTTCGCCGCCTTGATGGCTCAAGACGCGATTTTTTGGTTTTTTTTGGGGGCGACGGGGCTGATTTCATGGCTTACAACTCAATAGGTTGCAGTATGTATTAAGAATAACAATAGCAAAAATTGAAACATTTGCTTTGTCAAAGCAATTCTCCGTGACCTAGTGTCATCTCATCGTCATCACGGAGATTCGCCATGGCCGTCCCCAGGGAACGCGTCCTCGCCCACCCAGCACAGGTCCACGGCGCTACCAGGCCGGAGCACGCGGCTATCCTCACTAGCGATGCGCTGGTCTTCCTGGCTGACCTGCACCGCCGTTTCGACGCGCGCCGTCTGGAACTGCTGGCTGCGCGCCAGTTGCGACAGGCGCGCTACGACGCCGGCGAGCTGCCTGATTTCCGCACGGATACTGTCGCCCTACGTGAGGGCAGCTGGACGGTGGCCCCGATCCCCGCCGCCTTGCGCGATCGCCGCGTCGAGATCACCGGCCC
>DASXND010000090.1:0-4562 GCA_036495265.1 Dyella sp. | reverse complement strand
AAATCATGGAGCCAGGTCCGGGAACCAATGGCGAAGACGGCGCTTGAGCGATAGCGCAGGTGCTTCTGCAGCGTGCCAGGAGCACCAGCCAAGCAGCGCGGTAACGATCGTTGCGACAACCGTCGTCGTAACGTAAGAGTGAGTTGCCGGCCAATAACGGACGGACAACTGCTGTACGAAAAAAGCGTACAGATAAATGCCGTAGGACAGATCGCCGAAGCGTGCGGCGGCTCGGAGTCCTGGCGTGCTACGTAATCCTAGCCATAGCGTGAGTGGCGCAATGACCACCCATGCCGCAAGCTGGATATACTCAATGAGCGCGGCGGTCAAAAGGCATGCGACGCCGACGCCGGCCAAGCGGAGCCAATGGCGCCGGATCTCTGCATCAAACTGGCGCGCACACACACCGGTCAGAAAGAAGGCGCTGTAGTAGTAGCAAAGGTTATCGAACGCGTTACCCAAAGAGTGGCCTGGTAGCGTCTTGAAGTACATCAACGCGACAACAGCCAGGGCGAGCAGTGACAGCAGTCTTTGTCTCAGGCCAATGGCGCCAAGGATGGCGACGTACGCATAGCACCGTGCTTCAACGGGAATCGTCCACCAGCTTCCATTGACGGCGGACAGGCTCGTATTGACGGGTGTCGTTTCGAACACGCCCGGTAGGCTGTAGACCGGGCGTAACTGCGCATTGAACATGACAAACCGGCGCAATCCGCGGCCGAAATACTCGCCGATGGGTATCGATGTAATCACCGCGCCAGCGATGGCAATCACCACGGCGGCAACCATCAAGGCTGGCCAGATGCGGAGAAAACGACGCATGGCGAAACGCATGATATGCGGATCGTTGTACCAACTTTCGGTTACCAGGTAGCCGCTCATAACGAAGAACATCGCAACCGCGATATTGCCAAGCGTCATCGGAAGGCCAAGGATGCTTTCATGCATGCCGAGCAGCACGAACTGATGGGAGAACAGCACCATCAGCGAGGCGGCTAGCCTTAGTCCGTCGAAATTATTGCCATGACTGCGCGGCCGCGGTGGGCTGATGTCAGTCATGCGCGAGCGTCCATGCGATTCATTGGGCTGCAGTCATCCTTGATGATTGGTTTGCAGCAGTATTAAGTGCGACCGAACCTGGCCCGGTTGATCGCGTTACGGTGTGGGCATCATGCGCGCGACGACAACAGAAGAAAATAGGGCCGGCATAGCCGGCCCTATCGTTAACGCTTCATCGAGTTGAAGAACTCGTCGTTGGACTTGGTGTTCTTCATCTTGTCGAGCATGAACTCCATCGCGGCCAGCTCGTCCATTGGATGCAGGAGCTTGCGCAGGATCCAGATCTTGGAGAGCAGGTCCGGCTCGATCAGCAGGTCTTCGCGGCGGGTGCCGGAACGGTTGATGTCGATGGCCGGGTACACGCGCTTCTCGGAGATGCGGCGGGACAGGTGCACTTCCATGTTGCCGGTGCCCTTGAACTCCTCGTAGATCACCTCGTCCATCTTGCTGCCGGTATCGGTCAGCGCGGTGGCGATGATGGTGAGGCTGCCGCCTTCCTCGACGTTACGCGCGGCGCCGAAGAAACGCTTCGGACGCTGCAGCGCGTTGGCGTCGACACCACCGGTAAGCACCTTGCCGGAGCTCGGTACCACGGTGTTGTAGGCGCGGGCGAGACGGGTGATGGAGTCGAGCAGGATCACCACGTCACGCTTGTGCTCAACCAGGCGCTTGGCGCGCTCGATCACCATTTCGGCGACCTGCACGTGGCGCACGGCCGGCTCGTCGAAGGTGGAGGAGATCACTTCGGCACGCACGGTGCGGGCGATTTCCGTCACTTCTTCCGGACGCTCGTCGATCAACAGCATGATCAGGTGCGCGTCGGGGTGGTTGTAGGTGATGGCCTGCGCGATGTTCTGCAGCATCATCGTCTTACCGGACTTCGGCTGCGAGACGATCAGGCCACGCTGGCCACGGCCGATAGGTGCGACCAGGTCCAGGATGCGGCCGGTGATGTCCTCACTGGAGCCGTTGCCACGCTCAAGCTTGAAAGCCTTGCGCGGGAACAGCGGGGTGAGGTTCTCGAACAGCATCTTGTTCTTCGACGCCTCCGGCGGATCGCCGTTGATGTCGTCGACCTTGAGCATGGCGAAGTAACGCTCGCCTTCCTTCGGGTGACGCACGCGTCCGGTGATGTAGTCGCCGGTGCGCAGGTTGAAGCGGCGGATCTGGCTGGGCGACACATAGATGTCGTCCGGACCGGCCAGGTAGGACTCGTCGGCCGAGCGCAGGAAGCCGAAGCCATCCTGCAGGATCTCCAGCACGCCCTCGGCCCAGATGCCACCGCCGGAGCGGGCATGCGCCTTGAGGATGTTGAAGACCACGTCCTGCTTGCGGGCACGCGCCACGCCTTCCTGTACGCCCAGCGATTCGGCGAATTCCAGTAACTGGATCGCGTTCTTGCGCTTGAGCTCGGTCAGGTTGATCAGGCGATCGTTGCTGCCAGCATCAGCGTACTCATCGTCCACCGGCAGGCCGTTGGGGTTGCGCGGATGACCGCCACCCTGCTGACCGCCCTGGGCACCGGGACCGCCAGGGCCGCCAGGGCCACGCGGCTGGTTGCGCTCATGGCGACGACGACGGCCGCGACCATCTCGGTCGTTGCGGTCGTTGCGATTGTTGAAGGCCGGGTTGCCGCCATTCGGCTGGCCACCTTCGCGGGCTTCCTGCGGCGGGCGTTGGGCGCCATCGCCTTGGGGAGCGGACTCGGAGGGGGCCGTATTCACCGGGGCTGGCGCCGGAGCCGGAGCCTCGGCAGCCGGCGCGGAGCGCTCGACCGGCGGGGGCGGCGGTATATCCAGCTGCGCCTGCTTCTCCGCTCTGGCGGCTTCGGCCGCTGCGGCAGACTTGCGTGGTGCTCGGGTGCGGGTCTCTGCCACAGGCTTCGACTCGGCGCCCTTGGCGTCGGTAGTTTCTTTGCTTTCGATATCAGACACGGGCAAACCTCATGCGGGGCGCCGTTGGTTACACAGGGAGGGTGACGGTGCGCGGACGGCGCGGGGGACAGGACTGTCCCGACGGACAGATGAAATCTAGCACCCGATCCGCGGCGACGTAAAGCGCCGTGATCGAGCTAATTCACAATTGGGACGGTTCATACGTCTTCCGGCGGCCCCCTGGGAACGGCGGGGAGGCCGTGGCAGAGCCATGCTCGCCATTCCAGCTTTTGCTGGAATGGCGACCTCACAAGGTTTTTAAACGGCCTTGTCCAGCTTCTGCTCGATGGCCTTGTCGATCAACTGGGTCAGCTGGCCCTTGCTGACCGCGCCGATCTGGGTGGCTTCGACCTTGCCGTCCTTGAACACCATCAAGGTCGGGATGCCGCGGACGCCGTAGTTGCGGGGCGTCTTCTGGTTGTGGTCGATATTGATCTTGGCAATGCGCAGCTTGCCCTCGTACTGCTTGGCCAGCTCGTCCAGGACGGGGGCAATGGCCTTGCACGGGCCGCACCACTCCGCCCAGAAATCCAGCAACACCGGGGTGTCGGACTTGAGCACTTCCTGCTCAAAGGCATCATCGCTTACATGGGTAATCAGGTCGCTCACCGGGGTCTCCGAGGGTAGGCGGGAAGGGGTTTGACGACCTCGCGCCCAGCATCGGCTACACTGGGGCGCCCATGAAACGCGGGGTCGTTCCGAAAAGAAGGTTGGTTGCCGTTGCGGCAGACCTCCATTCCAGCCTAACTCGGGGCACGATTCAAGCGATTCAAGGGCGGCCACGGACAGTTCCGTTGACATAGGTGAAAGGGTTCCCTTGGAGCCCAGCTTCTTAGGACGCAGTCCTTTGACCTATGCCAGCGGGGCTGCCGGTACTTGCCGCCTCCCTCCGGCGCCAGCCACGGAAACGTGTCGCCAGCACGCGCAATCTTCGGATTCTGCCTGCCCCACGCCCTGGCCGCGCCGATCATCCACCCGTTCCTCGAGGCGTCTCAACGCCCGGGAGCCGGGCAGTCTGCTCCTGCGATGCCCGCTCAATAATCCCAAAGCGATGTCACAAACCGTACTCACTGATACTTTTTTCACCAATTTCGATCTTCATCCGCTGCTGCAGCAAGGCCTCGACGAGGCCGGCTTCACCCGCTGCACGCCGATCCAGGCGCTGACCCTGCCAGTGGCCCTCGTGGGCCGCGATGTGGCCGGCCAGGCGCAGACGGGCACGGGCAAAACCTGCGCCTTCCTGGTGGCGACGATGAACCGCCTGCTGACCACCTCGGCCGTGGCCGAGCGCAAGGACAGCGATCCGCGTGCCCTGGTGATCGCCCCGACCCGCGAGCTGGCGATCCAGATCGAGAAGGACGCCAAGGCCGTCGGCCGCTACACCGGCCTGCGCACTGCGCTGATCTATGGCGGCGTCGACTATGACAAGCAGCGCCAGCAACTCAAGGACGGCTGCGACATCATCATCGCCACGCCGGGCCGTCTGCTCGACTACTACAAGCAGCACGTATTCAGCCTCGACGCCGTCGAGGTGATGGTGATCGACGAGGCGGACCGCATGTTCGACCT
>DASXND010000089.1:0-3803 GCA_036495265.1 Dyella sp. | reverse complement strand
AGCGGTGGGATAGCGTCGTGGCTTACCCGGAAACTTACAAGGGGAGAGGCATGGCCGGAGCGAGTTCATGGAACGCACCCGTGGCCTGTGCAGGGCTGGCGGCCTACGTCGGCATGCTGTTTCGCTTTCCACTCCTGGTGCGGATGGTGCAGGCCGGCGAGATCGCCCTGCTCAGTGCCGTGCCGACCGTGCTCGGTGCCTTGTTGCTGCTGGTGGCCTGCTTTGGCCTGCTGCTGAGGCGGCCGGTTCGCGCCTGGCTGTTTGCCACCACCGCCGTCGCCTTGCTCATTGGCTTGATAGGGTTGCCCACCCTGGTGTTTTCGTTCTGGCTTTGGTTGGCGGTGACGGTCGCGGTGGCAGGGACGATTATCGGCTTCCGCGCCAAGCGCAGCGCTGATGCGCCCGACTGAATCGAATTCGACTACATAGCCCGTAGATCATTACAAGGAGTTCATCACATGCAACGTTGCCACTGGGGCGAAAGCGCCGACATGCACGATTACCACGACACGGAGTGGGGCATGCCGCTGCACGACGATCGCGCGTTATTCGAATTCCTGTGCCTGGAAGGTGCGCAGGCTGGCCTGTCGTGGCGCACCGTTCTGCTCAAGCGCGACAACTATCGTCGTGCGTTCCACCACTTCGACATCGCCAAGGTGGCGGCGATGAAGGATCGCGAACTGGAGAAGCTGCTGCTCGATCCGGGCATCATTCGTAATCGCCTCAAGGTGACCGCCACGCGCGACAACGCGATCACCGCGCTCGATGTCATCGGCGAGCACGGCAGCCTGGATCGCTATCTGTGGTCGTTCGTCGACGGTAAGCCCATTCGCAACCGCTGGACGGGCCAGGGCGATGTTCCCGCCAGTACGCCGCTATCGGACCGCATGAGCAAAGAGCTGAAGAAGCGCGGCTTCCGCTTCGTCGGCACCACCATCTGCTATGCCTTCATGCAGGCTACCGGCATGGTCAACGACCATCTGGTGGGGTGTTTTCGGTACAAGCAGGTGTGAAGTTTTCGGCTACAACATAACTACAATCAAACGTCATCCCAGCGGCTCTCAACAGCTGAATGGCTGGTCAAGCTGGGATGATGAGCAAAAAGAGACGAGCGAAACCTCTTCTGTGACGCTCTAGCGCCGCCGCGATCCGCGCAGGCTATCCACCGAGAAACTGGCCATCTCGCCGCCACCGGGCGTGCGGCGCGATTGTCCGTGGGGCGGGCCCCAGGCGTGTGCCGTGACGACTTCCCAGGTCGCGGGAATGCGGCCGTCGATACGCAAGCTTTCGTAGGCAGCCAGCATGCGCTGATAGTGGCGCTTGCCGAGCAGGTGGCGTTCGCGCTCGCGGTCGGCATTGGTGGCGCCCAGGCCCTGCAATTCCTTCAGCAGCAGGCGCGGCTCGCTGTACGTGAGCGTGTAGCGGTCCACATCGAGCACCGGATCGCGCAGGCCCGCATTGATCATCGCGTCGCCCAGGTCATGCATATCGAGGAAGCGGCTCACGTGCGGCTGCTGGTCGGCCTCGGCCCAGGCGGCGCGCAGCTCCTTCAGCGTGTCGGGGCCGAAGGTGGAGAACACCAGCAAGCCGCCGGGCTTGAGCACGCGCACGCATTCGCCGAACAGCGCGGGCAGATCATCGATCCACTGGAAGCACAGGTTGGAATGCAGCACATCCACGCTGTGGTCGGGCAGGGGCAGCGAGGTGGCATCGGCGCATACGCGCTGAAACGGTTTCAGCCAGCTGATGTGCTTTTTCGCCGTGCGCAACATGGGCAGCGCGAGGTCGGCCGCGATCACCTGCGCCTTCGGGTAGCGCTTGCGCAACAACGCCGTGCCGCGCCCGGTGCCCGCACCCACATCGAGCACGCGCGTGGGCGCCTCGAGATAGAAGCCGAGCCGATCAAGCAGCAGCCCCTGCACTTCTTGCTGCAGGGCATCGTGCTGCTCATAGGTGTTGGCGGCGCGCCCGAAGTTCCGGCGCACCTGGCGCTTGTCGAAATGCGATTCGCTCATCGCATCGAATCCAGCAACGGCGCCAGTACGTTCGCTACGTCGTTGGCATAACCGAAGAACGGCGCGTGGCCGGCGTGGGCGATCTCGTGATAGGTGCCGCGACCGTGTTCGGCGGACCACGCCATGGCGGGCGGCGGCACCAAGCGGTCGCGGTGTCCGGCAATCCACGTGTTCGGCACGGCGAGCGAGGCGAGGTCGGCGCGGCGGTCGGTGGTTTCCAGGATACGGATACCTTCCTGCAGCACGCGCATATTGGGTTCGCCGCGGGTAAACATCAGGCTGCGCAAATGGCGTAGCTCGGCGCGCGGATCGGGACTGCCCATCGCTTCAAGGGCAATGAATCGTTCGAGCGTGGCGTGGTAGTCGGTTTCCAGATCGTCGGCGAGCTGGCGCACCAGCTTCGGGTCGCTGCCGTAGGGCCAGTCTTCGCCACGCGAGAACTTGGGCGTGCCGCAAATCACGCCAAGACCGCGCGCATGCTGCGGGTGTTCCAGCGCGGCCGTGAGCGCCACCAGACCGCCGAGCGACCAGCCGATCCACACGGCGGGCGGGGTGCGCTCGGCAATCGCCCGGGCGCAGGCCGAGGGTTCCAGCGGCAGCGTGCTGTCGCGCGAATAGCCGTGGCCGGGGAGATCGACCACATGCATCGAGCAGCGATCCGCCAGCGCGTCGACCAGCGGTTCCATCATGCCGCCGTGCATGGCCCAGCCGTGCAGGATCACCACGGGGATCGGGCCGCGGCCGTGGGTTTCGATGTGGAGACTCACAGATCCTTCTCCCTTACGGGGAGAAGGTGCCCCGAAGGGGCGGATGAGGGGCGGGTGCTCGCGGTGGCGTTCAACGAAGCTCGCTCTTCCGATGCGTCATGGCTAGATTGGCCCCTCACCCCAGCCCTCTCCCCGACGGGGAGAGGGAGCAAAGGCGCGGGTGCGAGGTCCTTGTCGACGGCGCCACGTTCATCAAACACGAAACAATCGCCACGCCAGTGCGTACCATCGGTTTCCTCGAAGTATTTCAGGATGCCGCCTTCCAGCTGGTACACGTTGCCGATGCCGATGTCCTGCATATGCAGCGCGGCCTTTTCGCAGCGGATGCCGCCGGTGCAGTACGACACGACGGTCTTGTTCTCGAAGCGCGCGCGGTCGGCGGCGATCGCGTCGGGAAAGTCGGTGAAGCTGCTCAGGCGATAATCCACGGCGCTCTCGAACAAGCCGACGTCGGTTTCGTAATCGTTGCGCGTATCCAGCAGCACCACTTCGCGGCCATCGTCGTCACGACCCTGCGCCAGCCAGCGTTGCAGCGTGCTTGGAGCTACGGCAGGTGCACGCGTGCCTTCGGGACGAATCGCCGGCATGCGCATGGTGATGATTTCCTTCTTGAGGCGCACGCGCATGCGGCCGAACGGGACGTCGTCGGAGATCGACTCCTTCGGCTCCAGTCCGGCGAATCGTGGGTCGCTGCGCAGCCAGTCCATGAAGGCATCGATGGGTTCGCGCGGGCCGGCCAGGAACAGGTTGATACCTTCGGGCGCCAGCAGGATCGTACCCTTCAGCGCGAGAGACTCGCAGCGGTCGAGCACGCGCTCGCGCAGCGCGGGGAGGTCGTCCAGGCTGACGAAGCGGTAAGCGGAAAGATTAATGATGAGCATGGGCAGAGGGGTACGGCGAGGCCGCCATTATACGGGGCGTGCCAAAGGGGCCCCCGTGGGCAGGCGAGACAGCGCGTCCAGCAGCCGGTCCACGTCGGTTTCCGTGTGCATGGCGGAGAGCGTGATACGCAGGCGCGCCT
>DASXND010000088.1:0-3300 GCA_036495265.1 Dyella sp. | reverse complement strand
GGCCTCGGCGTGCGCGAACTCGGCAAGCCCGAACGGGTCGATGCCGATACGCTGTTCATGATTGCCTCGAACACCAAGGCGCTCACCACGCTGATGCTCGCACGCGAGGTCGACCAGCATCGCTTCGACTGGGATACGCCGGTGACCCAGGTGATGCCATCGTTCAAGCTTGGGGACGCCGAAACCACGCGCCAGGTGCTGATGCGGCACCTGATCTGCGCGTGCACCGGCATGCCGCGGCAGGACATGGAATGGTTGCTCAACAGCCGTGATGCCACGCCGGACACCGTGCTGAAGGCACTGGCGGGCATGCAGCCGACCAGCAAGTTTGGCGAGTTGTTCCAGTATTCCAACCTGATGGCGGCTGCCGCCGGCTATATCGGCGCGCACGTGCTCTACCCGCAGATGGAACTCGGCGCGGCCTACGATTTGGCCATGCAGAAGCAGGTTTTCGATCCGCTTGGCATGCACCTGACCACGTTCGATTACGATCGCGCGCTGCTTGCCGATCACGCGACGCCGCATGGCCTGGATGTCGACGGCCGTACAGCCGTGGCCAATATGGGCATCAACAATTCGATTCGCGCGGCGCGACCGGCGGGTGCCGCCTGGAGCGCCGTAAGCGACATGCTGCGCTATGTCCAGATGGAGCTGGATAACGGCCTGCTGCCGGATGGGCAGCGCTACGTGTCACAAGCGGCGTTGCTGGAGCGGCGCAAGGCCAATGTCGCGATGGGTACGACCGCCAGCTATGGCATGGGCCTGATGGTCGATCACACCTGGGGTGTGCCGGTGGTCCATCACGGTGGTGACGTCACCGGATTCCATTCCGACATGATGTGGTTGCCCGAGCAGGGCGTGGGCGCGGTGATACTCACCAATGCCGATGCCGGCGTGTTTATTCGCGGCCCGTTCCAACGCCGTTTGCTGGAGGTGTTATTCGATGGCAAGCCGCTGGCACAGGGCGATATCGATGCCGGGGTGAAGCGGCTCAAGGCGCAGATCGCGGCCGAGCGTAAGCGCCTGACGGTGCCGGCCGATCCTGCCGAAGTGGCCAAACTGGCGGGCAGCTACAAGAACGCCGCGCTGGGAAGCATCCAGGTTCAACGCGATAGCAAAAATGCCGTGTTCGACTTCGGCGTCTGGCATAGCGATGTTGCCTCGCGCAAGAACGACGATGGTTCCATCTCGTTCGTGACCATCTCGCCGGGCGCGGACGGATTCGAGTTTGTCGTCGCCGGCAAGCCCGATAGTCGCACGCTGGTGTTGCGCGATGGGCAGCATGAGTATGTTTATGATGCGGTGAAGTAGGTGCGCGCCCCCCTGTCCGTCATTCCGGTGAAGGCTGGAATCCAGTGCCTTGAGGTCCGAGCGGAGTCACTGGATCCCAGCTTTCGCTGGGATGACGGTCGGGTGTAAGTGTTGCCCTGACGATCTTCTAGCTTGGTCGAGGTGAAAGGTGATGTCGAAGCTCATCAAGCCGCTATGTGTCGTCGCAACCTTGCTGGCCGCATCGGCCGCCTCCGCGGACGCCCTCAGGGTGCCGCAGATTCAACTGGCAAAATCCATCACGCAAACGTATCAGTGCGCCGGCGGCAAATCGTTGCAGGTGACGTACTTGAACGCAGCGAACGGCCAGAGCTTTGCCTTGCTTCCCGTCGATGGCAAACCGCTGCTCTTTGTCGACAGCATGGCCGCGTCGGGTGTCCGCTACCAGGCGGGACGGTATATATGGTGGAGCAAGGGCAATCGCGGCGATCTCTATGACGCCATGCAGGGCGAGAATGCAGCGCCTGTAGTGGCAGGTTGCTCGGCGAGCAAGTGACGCGTAGCCGCGCCCTGTGGCCCTTTCTGCGGCTACCCTTGCCGGTTAAGTCTTTCATAAGGCGACTGACGGATAATCGGACCGCCGCCGCGGGCGGTTGCCCATCCGGCCAGGTGACGGGAGTTATCGGTTCGTGCACATCCTTCTTGTCGAAGACGACGCGCATCTGGGCGATGCCATCCAGCGCGCGCTTGAGCGCCTGGGCTATACGGTGTCCTGGCTGCGCGATGGCCGCTCGGCGTCCAGCGCGATACGCGACCGGACAGCGGATCTGATCCTGCTCGACCTTGGC
The DNA here is from genome assembly GCA_036495265.1 of Dyella sp. GTDB lineage: Bacteria > Pseudomonadota > Gammaproteobacteria > Xanthomonadales > Rhodanobacteraceae > Dyella. The sequence continues at coordinate 1,183 of DASXND010000088.1, read as the reverse complement.
CTGCCGGGCCGGGACGGCATTGAGGTGCTGACCGAGGCGCGTCGTGCACGCATTGAGACACCGGTGCTGGTGATGACCGCGCGTGACGGTCTGTCCGCCCGCGTCGACGGTCTCGATGCGGGTGCCGACGATTACATGATCAAGCCCTTCCATGTGGAAGAGTTGGCGGCGCGCATACGCTCGTTGAGTCGACGCATGCGTGGCCTTGCGGTCAATCGCATCGACGTGGGCGTTTTGAGCCTGGATCTCGGCACGTCCGAAGTAAGCTTTCGCGGTGAAACGGTGGAGCTGACGCGGCGCGAGTTTTCCTTGCTGCAGGCGCTGATGGAGAACGCAGGGAAACTCGTTCGGCGCGAGAGCCTGGAGAATTCGTTGTACGGCTTGGATCATGTAGTCGGCAACAACGCCCTGGAAGTGCTGGTGCATTCGTTGCGGCGCAAGTTGAGCTTCGAGACGATTCGCAACGTGCGTGGCTTTGGTTACATGATTCCGCGGGACCCGAAGTGAGGGCGACAAGCCTGCGTGAGCGGCTGCGCTGGTTGATCCTTGGCGTGATCGCCGTGGTTCTGCTGCCGCTGGGTGTCTACAGTTTCCGGCGCACGGTGCACGAGGTCGGTGAACTCTCCGACGGGCGCCTCGCGCAATCGGCGCGCACCTTGCAGGTGTTGATTGAAAACGGCGGGCTTTCGGCGCTGCAAGGTCGCGAAGCGGGGCGCGCCGTGGTGGTGCCGATCGCCACCAGGTCCCTGCAAGAGCACGTGTTGCATGATCAAACCAACGAATCGGAAGTCGGCTTTCAGGTGTTCGATCGTGACGCGCATCCGCTGCTGGTCACGGCCAACTTGAGCGCCTTGCCCCCGCCGGCGGCCGACAGCGGGGGTTTCAGCGACCTGCAGATCGGGCGTTATCGCTGGCGCATGTTCACCCTGCCGCCGGACGCCAATGGCATCGTCATCCGCTCGGCCGAGCGTTACGACAGCCGCAGCGACATCACGAATGCCTTGTGGCTTGAACATGGCTTGCCGCCCCTGGTTGCGCTGCCGGTACTCGCCTTGCTGATCGGCTGGGCGGTGCGACGGGGACTGAGACCGCTGGATGTGTTGGCTGAGCGGCTGTCCGAGCGACAACCGGGCAGCCACGACACGCTGGAAATCGCACAGGCGCCGCGGGAGCTGGAGCCGGT
>DASXND010000087.1:0-4708 GCA_036495265.1 Dyella sp. | reverse complement strand
GCCTGTTTGCGTTGCGCCAGCCAGCCGCCCAGGCAGACAGCGGTGACCAGCAGCGCGCTGAGCGCCCATCCGGCCCAGGCATGCTCTTCGAACCACGGGGACACCCAGTGGTCTTCGGTGATCATGCGCGCGGACGTCCATGCAATGGCTGCGGCGCCGATGTAAATAATGACCGGGAAGCGCTCGATCAGGCGCAAAATCAGCGACGAGCCCCACACCACCAGCGGCACGCTGATGGCCAGGCCGATGGCGACCAGCACCATTTGCCCATCTGCGGCGCCGGCAATGGCAAGGACGTTGTCGAGGCCCATGAGCGCATCAGCAATGATGATGGTGCGCATGGCCGTCCAGAAGCTGTGGGCGGGACCGACCGAGTGCGCGGGTTTCGCCTCCGGTTGCAGCAGCTTCCACGCAATCGGCATCAACAGCAGACCACCCGCCAGCATCAGCCCGGGCAGCTCCAACAGGTAGACGACCACGCCGGTGAGCGCCAGTCGCACCGCGACCGCACCGACGGTGCCCCAAAGAACCGCTTTTTTTTGAACCTGTCGTGGCAGGTTGCGCGCGGCCAGCGCGATGACAATGGCGTTATCGCCGGCCAGCACAAGATCAAGCAGAACGATGGCGAGCAGGCCAGAGAGAAAATCGGTGCTGAAGAAGTCCATCGTGGGGTCCCTGCGCGTGGACATTGCAGAAACGACGGACACGCGCGGCCCGTCATGCCTGCAAAAGTCTCGTTCGCGGCAGAGCCGCCGCAGTGACCGGAGCGGGGTTCCGCTCGTGATGACGACCACTGCATAGATACAGAAAAATCCGTATCCGGAACTACTCCCTTTTGGGATCAGTATCTAAGCATTGTCGATGTCGCCAGCGTTGCCAGTCAAGTCACGCCGCTGTGGCGGAAGCGAGCCAGTCTTCACCCCGCAGGCACCCGCACCCAGCCTTCCATCAGCACGCGCGCGCTTCGGCTCATGGCCGCTTTGGTGACGGTCCACGTACCGTCAACCAGTACCGCCTCAGCGCCCACCCCCAATGTTCCTGACGGATGGCCAAAACGTACCGCCTGGCGCTCACCACCGCCTGCCGCGATATTCACCAGCGTGCCTGGAATGGCCGCTGCGGTGCCGATGGCCACTGCCGCCGTTCCCATCATGGCGTGATGCAGCTTGCCCATCGACATCGCGCGCACGAGCAGGTCGATGTCGCCCGCCGCCACGGCCTTGCCACTCGACGCGACGTAATCGGCCGGCCTGGCGACGAAGGCCACCTTGGGCGTGTGCTGGCGCGTGGCGATCTCGTCGAGCGAGGCGATCAGGCCCATTCGCAGCGCGCCGTGCGCGCGAATGGTCTCGAACATCGCCAGCGCCTTGGCGTCGCTGTTGATGGCGTCCTGCAGCTCGGTGCCGGTGTAGCCGATCGCGGAGGCCTCGACGAAGATGGTGGGAATGCCGGCGTTGATCATGGTCGCCTTGAGCGTGCCGACGCCGGGCACCTCCAGGTCATCGATCAGATGCCCGGTGGGGAACATTGCCGCACCGCTGCCATCTTCTTCCTCGGCGGCCGGATCCATGAATTCCAGTTGCACTTCGGCGGCGGGGAAGGTCACGCCGTCCAGCTCGAAGTCACCGGTTTCCTGCACGGCGCCGTCGGTCATCGGTACATGGGCAATGATCGTCTTGCCGATATTGGCCTGCCAGATGCGCACGGTGGCGATGCCATCGCGCGGCACGCGCGCGGGATCGACCAGGCCACTTGCGATGGCGAACGGGCCGACTGCCGCCGACAAGTTGCCGCAGTTGCCGCTCCAGTCGACGAAGGCCTTGTCGATGGCCACCTGGCCGAACAGGTAATCCACGTCATGATCCGGGCGGCTGCTGCCGGACACGATCACCGTCTTGCTGGTGCTGGAGGTGGCGCCGCCCATGCCGTCGATCTGCTTGCCGTAGGGATCGGGACTGCCAATCACGCGTTGCAGCAGCGCATCGCGCGCGGCCCCGGGCACTCGCGCCACTTCAGGCAGGTCCTCGAGGCGGAAGAACACGCCCTTGCTGGTGCCCCCGCGCAGGTAAGTGGCGGGAATCCGGATCTGGGGAAGCTGTGCCATGTATGTGTTGTCCTGTGGTGACTGGACTTCGCTCGCTTCGCACGCGAGCGAAGTCACCCAGCGCAGGACCATGTTGCGTGGCATGGTCCTGCGGATCAGCGCGCGGTCAGGCCGCCTGCGTAGCTTCGAGGAAATCCTGCGCGAAGCGCTGCAGCACGCCGCCAGCTTCGTAGATCGAGACTTCCTCGGCGGTGTCCAGGCGGCAGGTCACCGGTACATCGACACGCTCGCCATTCTTGCGCTGGATGATTAGCGTGAGGTCCGCGCGTGGCGTGAGTGCGCCGACCACGTCGAAGGTCTCGGTGCCGTCGATGCCCAGCGTCTTGCGATCGGTGCCGGGCTTGAACTCCAGCGGCAGCACGCCCATGCCGAGCAGGTTGGTGCGGTGGATGCGCTCGAAGCCTTCCGCCGCGATCGCCTCCACGCCCGCCAGGCGCACACCCTTCGCGGCCCAGTCGCGCGACGATCCCTGGCCGTAGTCGGCACCGGCGATGATGATCAGCGGCTGCTTGCGGTCCATGTAGGTCTCGATGGCTTCCCACATGCGCATGACCTTGCCTTCCGGCTCCACACGGGCCAGCGAGCCCTTCTTCGCTTCGCCATCGACCACGGCCATCTCGTTGACCAGGGTGGGGTTGGCGAAGGTGGCGCGCTGCGCGGTGAGGTGATCACCGCGATGGGTCGCGTAGGAATTGAAGTCCTCTTCCGGCAAGCCCATCTTGGCGAGGTACTCGCCCGCCGCGCTGTCGAGCATGATCGCGTTGGACGGCGACAGGTGGTCGGTGGTGATGTTGTCACCGAGCACCGCCAGCGGACGCATGCCCTTCAGCGTGCGCTCGCCCGCGAGGGCGCCCTCCCAGTACGGCGGACGGCGGATGTAAGTGCTCTGCGGACGCCAGTCGTACAACGGCGCAGCGCTCGTGCCGGCGTGGCCGCTGCGCGCGAACATCGGCTCGTACACTTTGCGGAACTGCTCGGGTTTCACGCTGGCGGACACGACGGCGTCGATTTCCTCGTCGCTGGGCCAGATGTTCTTGAGCATCACCGGTTCGCCGTTGGCGTCGACGCCAAGCACGTCCTTCTCGATGTCGAAGCGGATGGTGCCGGCGATGGCGTAAGCCACCACCAGTGGCGGCGAAGCCAGGAAGGCCTGCTTGGCATACGGGTGGATGCGGCCGTCGAAGTTGCGGTTGCCGGACAGTACGGCGGTGGCGTACAGGTCGCGATCGATGATCTCCTGCTGAATCGCCGGATCGAGCGCGCCGGACATGCCGTTGCAGGTGGTGCACGCGAACGCGACGATGCCGAAGCCGAGCTGCTCCAGTTCCGGCAGCAGGTTCGCCTCCTTCAGGTACAGCTCCACCGCCTTTGACCCGGGCGCGAGCGAGCTCTTCACCCACGGCTTGCGCGTGAGGCCGCGCGCATTGGCGTTGCGCGCCAGCAGCGCCGCTGCGATCACGTTGCGCGGGTTGCTGGTATTGGTGCAACTGGTGATCGCGGCGATGATCACCGCGCCATCGGGCATCTGGCCTGGCTGTTCTTGCCACTGACCGGCGATGCCGCGCGCAGCGAGATCGGACGTGGGCAGGCGCTTGTGCGGGTTGGACGGGCCCGCCATGTTGCGTACCACCGCGGACAGGTCGAACGTCAGCGTGCGCTCGTACTGCGCAGCGGCAAGCGCGTCGGCCCACAGGCCCGCGGCCTTGGCGTAGGTCTCCACCAGCTTGATCTGCTCGGCGCTGCGCCCGGTGAGGCGCAGGTAGTCGATGGTCTGGCCGTCGATGAAGAACATCGCCGCGGTGGCACCGTATTCGGGCGCCATGTTGGAGATGGTGGCGCGATCGCCCAGCGTGAGGCTGGCCGCGCCTTCGCCGCGGAATTCCAGGTAGGCGCCGACCACCTTCTGCTGGCGCAGGAACTCGGTGAGCTCAAGCACGATGTCGGTGGCGGTGATGCCGGGCTGTCGCTTGCCGGTGAGCTCCACGCCGATGATGTCGGGCAGGCGCATCCACGAGGCACGGCCGAGCATCACGTTCTCTGCTTCCAGGCCGCCCACGCCGATGGCGATAACGCCGAGCGCATCCACGTGCGGCGTATGGCTGTCGGTACCCACGCAGGTATCGGGATAGGCCACGCCGTCCTGTATCTGGATCACCGGTGACATCTTCTCCAGGTTGATCTGGTGCATGATGCCGTTGCCCGGCGGGATCACGTCGACGTTCTCGAACGCCTTCTTGGTCCAGTCGATGAAGTGGAAGCGGTCCTCGTTGCGGCGATCCTCGATCGCGCGGTTCTTGGCGAATGCATTCGGGTCGAAGCCACCGCATTCCACCGCCAGTGAGTGATCGACAATCAACTGCACCGGCACCACCGGGTTCACCTTGGCCGGGTCGCCACCGCGCTCGGCGATTGCGTCGCGTAGGCCGGCAAGGTCGACCAAGGCCGTCTGGCCGAGGATGTCATGGCATACCACGCGCGCCGGGAACCAGGGGAAATCGCGCTCGCGCTTGCGCTCGATGAGCTGCTTGAGCGACTCGGTGAGGATCGCCGGATCGCAACGGCGCACCAGATTCTCGGCCAGCACGCGCGAGGTATAAGGCAGCG
>DASXND010000086.1:0-2316 GCA_036495265.1 Dyella sp. | reverse complement strand
CATCGCTGGTCACTTCGCTGCCTTCGAGTTCGTCCGCTTCGTCATACAGCGGCTCATCGTGGTCGTCATCGCTGCGGGTCGGCACCAGACCGGCCCGCAGGTCACCCAGGGCGCCGTCGAGAATGCGTCGCGCCGTGCGTTCGTAATCGAACACCAGGTCGAGCACCGGGCCTTCGGCCAGCTCGCCCTTGCGGCGCACGATGAAACCGTGGCGCGCCAGCAGGCCGAGATTGAAGTTCACCCGCGTCTTGCCGCCGAGCCGATCGCCGAAGTCGGCCAGCAAGGTGCGTTCGGCCACCACGGGTGACAAGGTGGGATCGCGCGAGATCGGTTTTGCTTCGGCGAACATCAGCGTCTGCGAGGCATCGGCTTCGGCTTGCTGGCGCTCGAGCTGGCGCTGGCGCTTGGGCAGCACGATCAGCGCCCACAGCACGACCAGCAAGGCGATCGCATCGCGATCGAGCTGCAAGGTGTTGGAGATCCAGCTGTCACTGCCGCCGAACACGTGGCGATCGCTGCTGCGCGCCACGGCGACGCTGATATAGGCGGAATAGGGGTGTTCGCGCAGTTCCAGGCCGACGCTGGCCAGCCGGCGATCGAGCTCCTCGCGGAAGCCTTCGTCCAGCAGCGCCTTGCGTGCCTGTGCGTCGTCGCGTGGCAACCAGCGCTGCGCCAGCAGCCGGGCGACCAGCGACGCGGTTTCGTCATGCATCGGGTGTGTCCCTGGGTGAATGCGGGCGGGGTGGATGCAGGCGGCCCGCGCTGACCAGCGCAATCGCCGCCAGACCTGGGTCGATCAGGCGTGGTTCGATTTCCAAAGCCAGCGGCAGGCGCGCGAGGTCGGCGGTCGGTCCCTGCAGCGCCGACGACTCAGGGTCGCCGAGCAGGCCAAGCAGGGATAGGCGGTACGCGCTCAGCGCGTAGTCTTCGCCACGCAACGCGTCGCTGAGTTCGAGCGGCTGGGTGAGTGCGGCCAGTTCGCCATGCCAGGCCAGCAGTGGCGCGAGGTCGTCCTCGTCCATCGGCAGGTCGGCCGTGGTGGGCGTGCTTTCGGCGTCGGGAATCGTGGTGTTTTCCGCCGCCGCGCGTTCGCGTTCGAGCAATTCGAACTCAGCCACGTCGAGCGCGATCTGGTCCTGCAGGAACGGCGGCTGCAGCGGCAGGTGTGCCGCGTCATCGGCGTGCTGGGCCAGCGCGTCGGCGCTGAGCGAACGCAGCCATGCGACCAGGTCGGACGACGACAAGCCAGTACGGCCCAGATGCACGCGATGCTGGTCGATCTTGTTGAGCTCGCGCTGGAAGATGCCAGCCTGCCGCAGCAGTGCGCTTTGCGCGCGGCCCACCGCTTGCGCGAGGCGATGCGTGGCAGGGTCCAGGTCGGCGCTGTCGGCGATGCGGCGCACGACCTCGGTGCCTTTCTCGACCCAGTCCCACACCGATTCCAGCCGCGTGGCGGCATGGCGGATGCGGTGCTCGGAACCCGACAGCACCGCGCGGTCGAAGTCGTCTTTCAACTCCGACAGGCGCGACAGCAAGTGGCTCAATTCGTCGGCCGAGAGTCGTCCCACCGCCTGACCCGCCGCCAGCTGCGCGGTGAGATAGCCGAGGCCATCCTCGTCGTCACGCTCGAATTCCAGCAAGGTGGCGACCGCGGCCAGTGCCTTGCGGCCGAGCGGACTGATCCGGTAGCGCTGGGTCTCGCTGTCCCAGGTCAGCAGCTCGTGGTCCTTCAGGCGCTGCACCACGGTTTCCAGCTTGACCGGCTCGACGAAGGCGAGCTGGTCGCGAATCTCCGCCGGTGTCCACTCGGGCGCATGCGCGCGGGCGCCCAGCGTGCGCAGTATCAACAGGCGCAGCAGCACCTGGGCGTCGCTGCCATGAAACAGCGCGCTGAACGCGCGCAGCAGCGAACGGCCGCGCAGGAGTGGGAACACCGCCGGCAAATCCTCGGCGCTAATACCCTCGCGCAGTACATCCTGCAGACGCTCGTCGGCGTCCGCGCTATCGACCGGTGTCATCAATCCTTTGCCTGCGCCTTCAGCGTCCGCCGTGGATGCCGATGAATTGCAGGAACTCCGAACGGGTGCGTGCGTCGTCGCGGAACGCGCCCAGCATCTGGCTGGTAATCATCGAGACGCCGCGCTTATGCACGCCACGCGTGGTCATGCATTCGTGGCTGGCATCGATCACCACGGCCACACCGGCCGGCTGCAGGTTCTCCTGGATGCACTGGGCGATTTGCGCGGTGAGCTTTTCCTGCACCTGGAAGCGGCGGGCATAGGCATCGACCACGCGGGCCAGCTTGCTGATGCCGAC
>DASXND010000085.1:0-18375 GCA_036495265.1 Dyella sp. | reverse complement strand
TCGACATGGAGGGCTCCTTGTACAACGGGCGTGTGACACCCTGAACATGTCGTCGCAGCGGCGAGCCTTGACGCGCTTGCTCGGTAAGAGCACGAAGTCAGCCGGCCGGAAGCCTCGCACGCCGCGGGGCCGGGTTGACTTAAGGGATGCTCTGACCCATTTCCTGAGGGCGGCATGATGTCCAGAAAGCCTGCAGGGTGTGGGGCGTGGCGCTGCGCAGGCTGGCTGCCTGGGCGAGCCGCGCGCTACAGCCTGCGGGCTTTCTGGACATCACCCGAAGGGCCGGTTCTGTCTGTCCTCCGGTGCGCGCCGCGTCGTTTCGACAGGCAACCAGCCTGTCTTCATCAACGCAACACGCACCGGAGGACAGACAGAACCGGTGACGCCCTCAGGAAATGGGCCAGAGCATCCCTTGGCCCGCTGGCGGAATCGCGTGACGGGCCGGACCGGTATTGTAACGGCCTGCTGTGACAATGTGCCTGCGGCGGTTGGCTCCGTTGGCGCCCAGTAGGCGCCCCCTTGAGGCCATTACGGCTACAATCTGCGGCCCTTAACCCGTCAAGATTCCCCAGGATTCGCCATGTCGCAGCATCCCAGCTGGTTCACCGAGGCCCACCAGGCCTCCGGCTCCTCCATCGGTTACCGCGTGGAGAAGCTGCTTCATGCCGAGAAAACCCCGTTCCAGACCATCGAGATCTACCAGACCACGGACTGGGGCAACCTGATGGTCATCGACGGCTGCGTGATGCTGACCAGCCGCGACAACTTCCTTTATCACGAGATGATGACCCACCCGGCGCTGTTCACCCATGCGCGCGCCAAGCGCGTGGTGATCATTGGCGGCGGCGACTGCGGCACCTTGCGTGAAGTGCTCAAGCACGAGGAAGTGGAATCGGCCGTGCAGGTCGAGATCGACGAACGCGTCACGCGCCTGGCCGAGGAGTACTTCCCGGAGCTGTGCGATTCCAACCACGACCCGCGCGCCGAGCTGCTGTTCATCGACGGCATCAAGTACATGGCCGAGGCCGAGCCCGAATCGCTGGACCTGATCATCGTCGACTCCACCGACCCGGTGGGTCCGGCTGAAGGTCTGTTCAATGCCGCGTTCTACTCCAGCTGCTACAAGGCCCTGCGCCATGGCGGCATCCTGGTGCAGCAGAGCGAATCGCCGCTGGTGCACCTGGAACTGATCAAGTCGATGCGCTCGGCCATGCGTACGGCCGGCTTCAGCGCCGTGAAGACCTTGCCGTTCCCGCAGCCCTGCTACCCCACCGGCTGGTGGAGTTGCACCATGGTGCGCAAGGGTGGCGACCTGGCAGGCTTCCGCGAGCGCGGCGCCCTCAGCAAGAACTTCCCGACCCGCTATTACAACGCCGAGATCCACAAGGGCGCACTGGCCCAGCCGGAATTCATGCGCGAAGCGCTGGGCGAATAGTCCCCGCCGTATCGGTAGGAGCGCACCCTGTGCGCTCCTACACAAGCCTGAACTCAGAACAGCGTCGACCGGACCTTGGGCAGCACCACCAGGAGCAGCGTCGCGAGCGGCCCGATCACCAGAGACAGCAGAAACCACAGCAGGCCGCTGCGATTCTTGCCCTGGGCAAGACCCGCATTGATCAGCGCCAGCGTGCCCCAGCCGACAAACCAGGGCGCCGCACGCCCATCGGCCAACATCGAAAACTCGTTCACTACCCGTCTCCTGTTCTGCGCAGGATGATAGAGACACCCCGAACGCTGCGAAGCGGCCATGCTAGCAAGCCCAGACGCTTTCTCCCGCCCCAGGCCTACCCCTGGATCAGGCGAGCTTAATGCGGGAGCAGTATGCTGCGTGCTTCGTTTTGCGAAGGATGACACGATGCTCGGACGGCGCCTCCTAACGCTCGGCCTGGTTTTTGCCGCCGTTGCGAACCCGGTTTTTGCGGCTCAATCACGCGCCACCGGCCATTCGGCGACGTCCACGGAGGCCCAACAGGCCGCGCGTCGCAAGGCCCTGGTCGCCTTTCAACGCGACCTTGTCAGCGTCATCGCGCCCCAGGCGGAGCCCCTGCCACTGCTCGGTGGCGCCTTGCTGGCACGCCCCTTGGCCGATCAGCCCGACTTCAACAGCTTCCACAGCCTGATCGAGCGCGCGGCCCAGGCGCCCAATGCCGGCCCCGAGATCAGCTGGACCCGGCTGACCGATTGCGACGCCAAGGCGGACGCCTGCCCGAATCCCGACGCCCTCACCAAGCTCGTCGCCCAGGCGCCGGACAACGCCGCCGTGTGGCTGCTGAAGCTGGGCCTCGATAGCCATGACGACAAGGGCGCGGTGGCTCGCGAGGACCTGGCCAAGGCAGCCGCGGGCAAGCTCTATGACGACTACACCGGCGCCAGCCTCAAGGCATTGGCCACCACGGTGACCTTGCTGCCGCCGCCGCCCGCGGTGATCAACCCGCTCTCCGCCACCGGCGCCTCCGGCGTGCAGGTGATGATGGTGTTCGGCCTGGCCGGCACGCAACCGCAGCCTGGGCTGCAGGCCACCGCACGATTGTGCGAGGGCGCCGGGGACGACAAGTCGATCAAGGACGACTGCCTGAAGCTGGGCAAGATCCTGGAATGGAGTTCCAGCCCCTTGGCCCGTTCGCTCGGCCTGCATTTGCGCGAGGTCCTCTCGGACGACCCGGCCCAACAGGAAGACGCCCGCCGCGCCCGCCGCAACCTGGTATGGCAGGTGGAGAATTTCGGGCAACTGTCCGCACGCGCCCAGGGCGATTTGGGCCTGGCCCAGCATCTGCTGACGCTGGCGCGCTCCGGCGGCACCGAGATGAGCCTGCTGCTGACCGCCTTGCACGACTTCAACATCACCGTCGATGCACCTGCCGATTGGGAGCCGAACAAGGCGGGATGACGATTGGAGCCCGTTAACGGGGTCCCAGGCTTGCGTCGCTGCCCCACCCTTCGTGTAGGCTGGGCTCCAGCTTGGACACAGGGGCAGCATCATGCTGACGGTACTGGTAGCAAGCAGCAAAGGCGGTTGTGGCAAGAGCACGCTGGTCACCCAGCTGGCTTCCCATTGGGCACAGGATGGCAAGCACACGGCCATCGTCGACGCCGACCGACAAAAGTCCGGCTTTCGCTGGGCCGCGCAGCGCCCGGATAACGTGCCGGGCGTGCTGGCGCTGGAAGGCGGTCGTAGATCGCTGGAGAAACTCCCCCCCGATACCCAACGCGTGCTCATCGACACGCCTGCCGGATCGCAGGAACGGGACCTCGAACCCTATCTTGAGAAGGCCGACGTGCTGCTGGTGCCGGTGTTGCCGTCAACCTTCGACCTCAATGCCACGTTCGATTTCCTGGAGCACTTGCGGGAGATCAATCGCATCAAGCGCGGCAAGCTACCGGTCGGCCTGGTCGGCAATCGGCTGAAACCTTGGACCCACGCCAGCCAGGACGCCATGGAGCAGCTGGCGGAGCGCTCACCGTTCCCGATCGTGGCGCAACTGCGCGACAGTCAGGCGTATGTGTTGCTCACCGCACTCGGTAAGGGCATCTTTGATTACGCTTCGGAAAACGTCCGGAGCCAGCAGGAGGACTGGAAGCACCTCCTGCGTTGGATCAAGCGCCAGCAGTGACCGCAATGCCGCGCCACCTTGGAGTCAAAAACCATGCACGAACTCATCCTGTTGCGTCACGCCGAAGCCCAGCCCGCCACGACCGGCGGCGACGATCACAACCGGCGCCTCAGCGGACGCGGCGAGCAGGAAGCCCGGGCTGCCGGCAAATGGTTGGCCTCGCATGGCGTGAAGCCCGATCGCGTGCTGTGCTCTCCATCCGAGCGCACCCGCAACACGGCCACCCTGGCCTTGTCCGCGATGAAGCATGTGCCGGAGCCCGAGTTCACGGACGACATCTACGACGCCACCCCGGGCGAGTTGCTCGCCCTGCTCGATCAACACGGCGATGCCAGCACCGTCATGCTGATCGGTCACAACCCCGGTATCGAACGCTTGGTCGCCCTGCTGGTCGAAGGCCGCTCGGATGAGTTCCGCGGCATGCCGCCCGCCGGTCTCGCCGTGCTGCATCTCAGCGGCGCGCTGGAACCGGGTAACGCACGACTGGATGCCTTCTGGTCGCCGTGATTCCGCGCTTTCCAGGCTTGCTTGCCGTTCTTCTGCTGGCCGTCCTGCCAGTACATGCCGCTGATTACCGTATTGATCCCGCCCGCTCGCACGCCGCCTTCGGCGTGCGCCTGCTTTGGCTGACCCAGGTTACCGGCCGTTTCGAGCAGATCAACGGCGACGTGACCTTGAGCAGCTTGCACGACACCGCCGTGGTCGATGCGCAAATCGCCGTCGACAGCATCCAGATGAGTTCGGATCGATTCCGCCGCTGGGTGTTGGCCCCGGAATTCTTCGATGTGGCGCACTATCCTGCGATCCACTTCGTTTCCGATCCCATCTCGCTGGCCAAGCTGGAAAAGGGCGGCGACCTGGGTGGCACGCTGACCTTGCGCGGCGTCACGCGCCCGGCGCATTTCGAACTGCTGCCATCGAGCTGCCCGCTAAGCGCACCCCAGGACTGCGTCATCTCCGTGCGTGGCACGATCCAACGCAGCGACTTCGGCATGAACGGACATCACACGGCGGTGTCGGATCGTGTCGACCTGGGCATGTCGATCAGCCTGGATTACGCCAAGAGATAACAGCAGCCCGTATCATCGGCGCATGATTCAGCGCTGGATCGCCTTTTCCATTTTGCTTGTCGCGATCCTGGTCTCCTCGGGATGCAGTGTGTCGCCTACACGCATCCATCGCGCCGACGCCATCGTCGCCGCGGACATGCAGCACCCGCTGGACTGCGACCGCGCCGATCACTGCGCCATCGATTCCCCGCTGCTCGATGCCGCGCACGATGCGCTGGCCAGCTCCACCGAAGCGCAACCGGTACACGCGGTCACCCTGCTCAATGACAGCGAGGCCGCGATGGTGGCGCGCCTCAACCTGATTCGCGCTGCGCAGCACTCGATCGATGTGCAGACCTATATCTGGGATCAGGACGATGCCGGCCAACTGGTGCTCAACGAACTGCTGAAAGCCGCGCGGCGTGGCGTCAAGGTGCGCATTCTTGCCGACCAGCTGTTTTCATTCGGCGACCCGACCCTGCTCAATCGTCTCGCCAGCGCGCACGAGAACCTCGAGGTGCGCCTGTACAACCCCACCTTCCATGAGGCGCAGACCTCCGCGGTGGAGTTCACCGCCGGCATCGTCTGCTGTTTTCGCAAATTCAACCAGCGCATGCACAACAAGCTGTTGCTGGTGGACAACGCCATCGGCATCACCGGCGGGCGCAACTACCAGGATCGCTACTTCGACTGGGACGCCGATTTCGACTATGTCGATCGCGACGTGATGGTCGGCGGTCCGGCCGCGCTCGCGATGGCAGCGAGCTTTGAAACGTTCTGGAAGCACAAACGCTCAACCCCATTGACCCACCTGCGCGACGTCAACCGGCGCATCCTCGACGGCGACGGAGCGCAGCCCTGGCCGCCGCCGCATTACGCGCATCCGCAGCGCGTGGCGCGCGTGCTGGACGAAGCCGAAGACGGCGAGTGGCTGGACGATGCCTTGGTCAGCGAGACCTTGCGCACCGGTCGCGTCGACTATTTCAGCGACTTGCCCGCCAAGACCGAACAGCCGCAGCAACACGACGCGCGCGAGTTCACCGCGCATGTGATGCGACTGGTCGGCGCCGCCAAGCACGAGGTCGTGATGCAGACGCCGTACCTCGTACTGAGTCAACGCGCGCAGGACATTTTCGCGAAACTGCACCAGCGCGAGACGCCGCCACGCATCATCGTGTCGACCAATTCACTGGCCTCGACGGATGCGTTCGCCGTGTACGCCATCTCGTATAAACACCGCAAGCGTTATCTCAAGGACCTCGGTTTCGAGATCTACGAAATGAAACCGCGCGCCGCCGGTCCGGCCGATGACAATGCCGAGGCCAGTGCGGACGATGCACCGCCACCGGCCGAACAAGGCGAGCACGGCAAGGCAGCCCGGCGTCGCATCGGCACGGAACGCGGACTGCTTGGCAGTCGTAGCCAGGCCCGGCGCAATCGGCCGGCGCCGCTGACCGGCGAAGGACGACGCTTCGGACTGCATGCCAAATCCCTCGTGGTGGATGACGACTTCGCCATGGTTGGCTCGCACAACTTCGACCCGCGCTCGGACCACTACAACACCGAGGCCGGCGTGATCGTCTATGACGCGCGCTTTGCCAACGAGTTGCGCGAAAGCATCCTGCGCGACACCCAGCCCGAAAACGCCTGGGTCGTCGCTCCACGCCAGCAGAGCAGCCTGAGCCTGGCGATCGGCGATATCTCCGCCAGCCTGCCGATCTTCGACCTGTGGCCCTACCGCTATGCCACCAGCTACGAGCTCAAGGCAGGCTGCACGCCGATGCGCCCGAGCGATCCTGCATTCTTCAGCTGTTACACACCGGTGGGCGACTTCCCCGATGTCGCCAGTTCGCCCAAGCTGATCTATACGCGCTTGATCACCGCGTTTGGATCGAGCGCCATGGGTGTGTTGTAGAACGCTGGCTGTCTACTCGGGGCCTGTTCTCTATCTCAAGGGAGACGCGCGACAGGGCCCGCATCGTCGCCAAAGCGCATCACCAGGACGCCGTCCAGCCCATCGGGATGATTCGCCGGCACGGCAAAGCGCCAGCCCAGCGCGGTGCGCACGGCGCGCTCATCCAGCCCGGCATGGCCACTGGATTCGGCGACCGAAGCGCGTTTGACCCGGCCACTGCCGTCGACCGAGAGATGCAGGAGGACGCGGCCACTGACCGCTTCCGGCGCGCCAAACCAGGCGGCGGAAGCCGATGGCATGTCGACGGGGGTCAAGGTCGGCAAGGGCGTGGGGCGAACGGGTTTGGCGGCCACCTTATGCGGCTTGGCCGCCGCCACGGCGCGCCGGGCCTCATGCATGGGGCGCACATGCCGCGGCGCCGGCGCGCGTGCGCGCGCGACATGCGCGGGCTGCGCAGCCGCGGGACCCTGCCAGTGGTCGGTCAGGCTGCTCAGCCATGCCGTGCCGACCACGCCAACGGCCAGCACCAGGAGACTCAGGCTGGCGGTAGTGCGCAGTTTCACCACGAAAACGGCGGCCGGACCGGGCCGCTCAGCGTTCCAGGATGGCGGTAACGCCCATGCCGCCGGCGGTACAAATGGAGATCAGGCCACGGCCCGAACCCTTCTGCTCCAGCAACTTGGCCAGCGTGGCGACCACGCGTGCGCCGGTGGCGGCAAACGGATGACCCGCGGCGAGGCTGGAGCCATGCACATTGAGCTTGGCCGGATCGATCGAGCCCAGCGGCTGCTCGAGACCGAGGCGATGCTTGCAGTATTCGGCGCTTTCCCACGCGCGCAACGTGCACAGCACCTGGGCGGCAAAGGCTTCGTGGATTTCGTAGAAATCGAAATCCTGCAGGGTTAGTCCATGGCGCGCCAGCATGCGCGGCACCGCCACGGTGGGCGCCATCAACAAGCCCTCGCCATGGACAAAATCGACCGCCGCCACTTCGGCGTCGCGAAAATAAGCCTGGATCTTGAGCCCGCGCTTGGCCGCCCAGTCATCGCTGGCCAGCAGCACCACCGCCGCGCCATCGGACAAACCGGTGGAATTGCCGGCCGTGAGCGTGCCGTGGCCCGAGGTTTTGTCGAACGCCGGTTTCAACGAGCCCAATTTTTCCAGGCTGGAATCCGCACGCAGGAAACCGTCGCGCTTAAGCCCACGGAACGGCACCACCAGGTCATCGAAGAAGCCCGCCTCATAGGCGGCGGCCAGTTTCTGGTGGCTTTCCAGCGCCAGTTGGTCCTGCGCCTGGCGGGCGATATGCCATTCCTTGGCCATCTTCTCGCAGTGATCGCCCATCGACATGCCCGTGCGCGGCTCGGCCACGCCCGGGAACGCCGGCTTGAATTCCTTGAACGAGAAACCCTGGGTAGCCGCGCGCAGCTTGTCCTGCCAGGACTTGCCGCGGTTGACCGCGAGCAGGCGCTTGCGCAGGCGTTCGCCCAGCACGATCGGCACGTCGCTGGTGGTGTCCGAACCGCCGGCCATGCCCGCCTCGATCTGCCCGGTGGCGATCTTGTTGGCGATGATGATGGCGTTGTCCAGCGAGGTGCCGCAGGCGCGCGCCGTGGTGATGCCTGGCGTGGTCGGGGCCAGCCCCGAGGAAAGCACCGCCTCGCGGGCCAGGTTCCACTCGGACGGGTGCTTGATCACGGCGCCCATGGCCACTTCGCCCAGCTCGACGCCATGCAGGGCATAGCGTTCCACCAGCGACCCAAGCACCTTGACCGACATGCCGAAATTGCCGACATCGGCGTAGGCGGTGTTGTTGCGGCAGAACGGGATGCGGATGCCGCCGATCACACCGACGCGCTTGAGCGTGTTTTCCATGGCCAAAACAAGTCCGAAAAGCCGAGTCCTCAAGGCTAACCCGCCGTGCAACGGCACGGAAGCCCAAAAACCGGCGAATGCTAGAATTTGGTTCTTTGCCGTTCGGATTTGCCAGCCGTGGAAGCATCAACACTCACCGCCCTGCCCATCGTGCTGGCCCTGGAGCTGACCTCCGGCGATGCGTCGCCGCGCCGAACGCTGAGCCGAGACGAAGCGGCGGAACTGGCCGCCTTGATGGCCGAGGACCTGCATGCGCTGGTTCCACAGGTCGGCCAGGCCCGTCTCGCGGTGGCTGGGGCGCTGTTCGACGCCGTCGAGCTGCTGCGACCGGGCTTCCCCGTCTGGGCCACCTTGGACGAGCTGGCACGGCGCGTGCCGCGCGGTCATCTGGAAAACGTGGTGGCCTTCGGCACGCATGACGGCCACATGCCGGCGCAGCCACTGGAACCCGAAGCGGCCTTCGCCGATGGCCCGATGCGGCTACTGCCGATCACCGTGCTGGCCCCCGAGTCGCTGGCCGACCACTTGTCGGAGAAGCTCGAAGTGGAGCTGGTCGGCCGCGGCGAGGCCGGACAGCGTACGGCCGACTGGCTCATGCGTACGCTCGGCGTGCAGCTGGAGCACGCCCGCTACCTGAGCCGCAATGACTTGCTGGCGCTGACCTGCGTGCAGTACGAGCACGTCAACCTCGCGCCGCTGTGGACTTTGCTGGAAGCCGCCTTACTGACGCCGTATCGCGACGAGTCCGCCCTGAGCGCCCGCGGCCTGAGGATGCGCTACGTCGAAGGCCGCGTTGAGGTGCAGTCCCCGGCCGACTGGTTGAGTAGCCAGAACACCGATATCAGCCAGCGCGGGCATGACCTGGCCGGCCTCGTGTTCGAGCTGCGCCAGTATGCCGCCCTGCTGGACGCCCATCGCCTGCCGCTGGTGCTGCCAGGCACCGACGCGGCCGAACCGGCGACGGGTTATTTGCTCGAGACCTTCGCGGCAGCCGATGCCGCTTACGACGCGCCCGCGCTCTACGCGCACGAAGCGCCCGGACTGGGCGTGGTCGCGGTGACCCTGGCGCAGCGTGGTCATGGCGGGCGTGCCCGCGTGCTGGCGCATGGTTATCCGCTGCATCCGCGCGCCCTGGGACCACTGGTGGCGGACCTGTCCGGCCGCTACGGCATCGCCTCCGATCTGCACGCCCTGGGTCGCATCCTGCTTGATACGGAAGGCCAGCTCGGCGCGCCGACGGAAAGCTTGCATTGAGCTTGCCCTGAAGCTGCCTTGCGCACCAGATCACAACGACGTCGGATTTCGCCTACCCAGCACCTGCACAGACGACCATACTTGTCGCATGATGCGCGCTGGAGGCGCAGGGGGAGCGCCGGCGGCGGCGACAGGCATGCGACAGACTGATCGCGAGTTCGTACCAGCCGGTGGCGAGGCTCAATGGGCGGCGCACGTGGTGGAAGGTGCGCCCGCGCTCATCACCTATATCGACAGTCAGCGGCGCTTCCGCTTCGTCAATGCCACCCACCAACAATGGCTGAGCGTCGACCCCGCACACATGCTCGGGCGCACGGTGGACGAGGTGCTCGATCCCTGGAGCATGCAGCGCGCCGGTTCGTGCTTGACGCAGGCGCTCGCCGGTGAGCCCGCGGTGTACGAAGGCGAACTGTTCAGCGGACCGGCGCGCTGCTACGTGCACGGCAATTTTCAACCCGACCTGGACGACGACGGCCAGGTGCGTGGCGTGTTCACGGTGTTCATAGACATCACCGAGCGCCATGCGCTGGAAACCCAGCTGCGCGAGAGCGAGCAGCGCTTCTATGGCGCGTTTCAACACGCCTCGATCGGCATGGCACTGGTCGCGCCCGGTGGTCATCTGCTGCGCGTCAACGACGCCCTGTGCCAGATGCTTGGTTACGGTGAAGAAGAGCTGCTGTCCAAGACGATCATCGACATTACCCACACCGACGACCTCGCCGCCAGTCGATTGCTGGCCGGCGAGCTGATGGAGGGCAAGCGCGAGAACTACCAGCTGGAGAAGCGCTACTTCCATCGTGACGGCCACAGCGTGCACGTGCAGCTGAGCGTGTCGCTCGTGCGCACCTGGGATGGCTCGCCATATCACGTCGTGGCGCAGATCCAGGACATCAGCCAGCGCAAGGCCTACGAGGAAGCGCTGTTCCGCGAACGCGAGCTGGCCGAAGTGACCCTGCGTTCGATCGGCGACGCCGTCATCACCACCGACCTGCAGCATCGGGTGACGTCGCTCAATCCGATCGCCGAGGCGATGACCGGTTGGACCCATGCCGAGGCGATCGGGCGACCGATGAGCGAGGTGTTCAAGCTGATCGACAGCCGCACGCGCGAGCCGCTGTACAACCCGTTGCTGGACGCGATTGCACGCGATGCCATCGTCGAGCTGAAAGGGGACGCGGTACTGCTCCACCGCAATGGCTTCGAGACCCCCATCGAAGACTCGGCCGCCTCGATCCACGACCATGCGGGCAGCGTGATCGGCGGCGTCCTGGTCTTTCACGATGTGAGCGAAACGCGCGCGCTGGCGCTGAAGATGGCTCATCTTGCCCAGCACGACACGCTCACCGGACTGCCCAACCGTAGCCTGTTGCAATCGCGACTGGAACAAGTGCTGGCCGCCGCCATGCGCCGTAACGACCAGGCGGCGCTGCTGCATATCGACATCGACCACTTCAAGCAGGTCAACGACACGCTTGGCCATACCGCAGGCGATACCTTGCTGCGCGCGTTCGCCGCGCACCTGCGCAACAGCCTGCGCAATGAGGACACCGTCAGCCGGGTCGGCGGCGATGAATTCGTGGTGCTGCTGTCGCATGTGGACGGGCGCATCGGCGCGAGCCAGCTGTGCGAGAAGCTGATGCGCGAGTGGCAGGCATCCAGCGCGAGCAGGCTGGCCGAGCTGACGATCACTTTCAGCGCTGGCATCAGCGTTTATCCGGATGACGCGAAGGATGCCGAGTCCATGCTGCGCAACGCCGACGTCGCCACGTACGAGGTGAAGATGCAAGGCCGCAACGGCTACCGCTTCTTCACCCCGTCCATGAGCGAACGTCCCGCCGCGCGCCTGCGCATCGAACAGGATTTGCGCAAGGCGCTGCGCCAAGGCGACCTTCGCCTGCATTACCAACCGAAAGTGAATGCGCACACCGGCGCCATCGTCGGCGCGGAGGCCTTGCTGCGCTGGCAGGTGGATGGTCGCGACGTCTACACGCCCGACCAGTTCATTCCGGTGGCCGAGGAAACCGGCCTGATCGTGCCGCTCGGCGAATGGGTGATGCGCGAGGCCTGCCGCCAGGCCGGCGAATGGCATGGCGAGGGCCGCCCCATTGTGGTGGCGATGAACGTGTCCGCACCCCAGTTCCAGCACCCCGGCTTCCACGCGGCGCTGCAGGCATCGCTACGGGAAGCGGACCTGCCGGCTGCTCTGATCGAGCTGGAGCTGACCGAGCGCATGGTGATGTCGGCTGGCGACCAGAGCCGCGCGCTCATGCAGCGCATCAAGGATCTCGGCGTGAGCCTGGCGCTGGACGACTTCGGCACCGGCTATTGCAGCTTGTCGTACCTGAAGTACTTCCCCATCGACGCCCTGAAGATCGATCGCACCTTCGTGCGAGATATCGCGACCGATGCCGACAATGCCGCCATCACCGACGCGATCATCGCGATGGCCCATGGGCTCGGCATGACCGTGGTCGCCGAAGGCGTGGAGACGCGCGAGCAGGCCGACCACCTGCGTCGCGCCGGCTGCTCGCTGCTGCAGGGCTTCCTGTTCGGCTCGGCACAACCGGCCGGGGATTTCGGGCGCGATCTATTGCCCGCCTGAAGCAATCACGATGACGCGGCGAACTCCGTTTCATACATGAAGTAATGGCAGCGATCCATGCCCAGCCCCGCATAAGTGCGCTGCGCGCGTTCGTTTTCGGTTTCCACGTAAAGGCGTAAGCCCACGGCACCGACGTCGCGCGCACGCTGTTCGACGTGCGCATAGAGGCTGCGGAACACGCCCGCGCGACGTGCTTCCGCCACCACATACACGCTCTGTATCCACCAGAAATCGCCGGCGCGCCAATCACTCCATTCGTAGGTGACGAGCAGGCAGCCTGCGGGCACGCCGTCGTGATCCGCGACCAGGTAAAAACCACGTCTCGGCTCGTCGAACACGGCCTTCACGCCGCGTTCGAGCACCGCGAGGTCGAGTGCCTTTTGTTCGGTTTCCCATGCCATGGCGGCGTTCCACTGCACCAGCAGGGGAAGGTCGGATCGTTCTGCGGGCCGGATCGTGACGGTCATGCGCGATTACTCAGGTTTGGCTGGGGCGTCGCTTGCGCGAGGCGCCCAGTTTGCGGGTCAAGGTATTGCGGCCCACGCCAAGCGCAGCGGCCGCGTGCTGCCGATGTCCATCGTGCGCGGCCAGCGCGGCTTGCAACAGCGTCTGGTCGAGCGCCTCGCGGGCGCGTGTGTGGATATCCAGCTCGCCTTCGGCGATCGCCTGGGTCGCCCATTCGCGCAGCGCATCGGTCCAGCCGCCGGCGGCGGGCACGGCGGCGGAAGCGCCCAGATCGGATGGCAGGATTTCCGTGCCCGGTGCGATCACTGCCAGGCGGCGGCACAGGTTTTCGAGCTCGCGCACGTTGCCCGGGAAATCCCGTTGGGCAATCGCCTTGAGTGCGGGTTTGGAAAAACGCTTGGCCGGCAGCCTCAGCTCCTGCGCCGCCGCGGCGAGGAAGTGCTGCGCGAGCAAGGGAATATCGGTGCGGCGCTCGCGCAATGGCGGCAAGTCGATGCGCACGACGTCGAGGCGATGCTTGAGGTCGGGACGAAACTGGCCGGTGGCGACGCGTATATCCAGATCCTGATGCGTGGCGGCAATGATGCGCACATTGCCGCGCATCAGTTCGCGCCCACCCACGCGATAGAACTCGCCGCCCGCCAGCACGCGCAGCAGCCGTGTCTGCAAGGCCAAGGGCATGTCGCCGATTTCATCGAGAAACAAGCTGCCGCCCTCGGCCTGCTCGAAGCGGCCCGCGTGGCGGCGCGTGGCACCGGTGAAGGCGCCCGCTTCGTGACCAAACAACTCACTTTCCAGCAACTCGCTGGGGATGGCGGCGGTGTTGAGCGCGACGAATGGCTTGCCGCGGCGCGCACTTTCCTCGTGCAGCGCGCGCGCCACCAGCTCCTTGCCGGTGCCGGTCTCGCCGGTGATCAGCACGTTGAGATCACTGGCCGCGACCCGACCGATCAGGCGAAACACCTCACGCATCGCCGCGCTCTCGCCGAGCAGCGCATGCGCGGGAGGCACGTCGACCGGCGGCGACGCGGTCACCGGGACATCGGCCAGCGCGCGCTGCACCGCGGCGACAGCCTGATCGAGATCGAACGGCTTGGCCAGGTAGTCCACCGCGCCGGCACGGTAGGCAGCGGCGGCGGTGGCGACGTCGGTGTAGGCACTCATCACGATCACCGGCCCCACGCCTTGCGCCTTTAGCGCAGCGAGCAAGGCAAGCCCCCCTTCCCCAGGCATGCGTACGTCGGTCAACAACAGGGCGGGACGAGCATCGCGCAAGGCGAGTCGCACTTCCTCGCCGGTGCTGAATTCGCGCACGTGCAGACCCGCATCGCGCAGCGCCTCCGCCAACACGAAGCGCACGCCGCGATCGTCGTCGGCAATCCAGATGTCAGGGCGGGACTCATTCATGTGCATGGCCCATCGGCAGATACAGGGAAAACACCGTCTCACCAGGGCGGCTGACATAACGCAGTTCGCCCCCATGCTCGCGCGCGATCTCCCGCGCCAGCGCAAGACCCAGGCCGCTGCCGTCCGCGCGACCGGATACCAGGGGTTCGAACAAGGTGTCGCGCAAGCTCGCGGGCACGCCCGGGCCGTCGTCGATCACGTCCACCCGCAAGGCCATGCGCGCCGTGCGCTCACCCAAGCGCACGGCGGGTTCCGCGCGCGTGCGGAAAACGAGCGTCTGTGCGCCCGCCTCGATGGCGTTGCGCGCGAGATTGAGCAGCAGCTGCAGCAGACGATCGTCGTCGCCATAGACATCCGGCAGGCTCGGATCGTAGTCGTGCCGCACGCCAGGTGCGGACGGCTCGGCCAGCAACAGATCGCCCAGCCGTTCCAGTCGCTCATGCACGTTGACGGGTCCCAGCTGCACGGCACCACCGTGCCGCAACAGCCGGTTGGCCAAGGCTGTCAACCGATCGGCCTCGGCGATGACCAGGCCGGCGAGCGAACGCAGGTCTTCGTCATCCACACGGCGCTGCAGCAGCTGCGCGGCGCCGCGCAGGCCCGCCAGCGGGTTCTTCACTTCATGCGCGAAGCCACGCAGGGTGGCCGACAGCGGCGTGTCCGACGGCACGGGTGGTGCCAGCGCATGCACCTCCAGCAACAGTTCGCCCGTCGACAGCGGCTGCATCGAGACATCCATGCGCCCCGCATCACCGCGTAAGGAAGGCACCTCGATGCCGCGCAATTGCAGCGGCGATGGTTCGAGCAAGGCGCGCTCCGCCAGCGCCATCCATTCCGGCCGATGCAGCAACACCGCCAACGACTGCCCCACCGCGCTGCGCGGCCCAACCGCCAGCAGCTCGGCCAACGCAGGATTGACCCACAGCAGGCGCAGCTGCGCATCCGCCAGCGCGACTCCGGTCGCCAGCGGCTCAGCCCAACCACGCGATGTCGCATCGTTCATTGCACCATCATGGACAATGCGCCGTCATGGTGCAATCCCGGGGTGCCCCTTAGCGGTAGTGAATTCCTTGCTCGTGTTATGCGTGCATCCTGGGCCTGGTCACCGACAAGCCGCTGACACCGGCGGTGGTGCGGGGGTATTTGGCGATCCATGAGGAGCTGGCGCACGTCACGGTCGAAATCGCCCAGGCCAATGCGCCGGCCACGGTGTTCTTTCCCAGCAAGCAGCACGCCTGAGGGCGCGCCTCCCGCTGCGGATCATCGCTGCGGTTCGGTGATCCGCAATATGGGTTTCCCTGCCAGGGATTTCAGCGGGAAATAGGCGCGGTGTGTGGCTTCGTCCACGGCCACGACGTGGGCGTTGGGACCCAGCACACCGGTGGCCACCGGGCTGACCGTCTGCCCCTGGACATTGAATACGGAGACCTCACCGCTCTCACCCGCCACATACAGCCAACCCAAGGCGCGATCGAACGCCAGCACGTCTGGATCCTTAGCCACATCGAAGGTGAAAAGCACGCGTTTCTCCGTGAGATTCACCACGATCAACTTATGGTTGTCTTCGCATGCAATGAAGGCCAAGTGCGTAGCGGGATCAATGTAGAGGCCATGGTTGCCCTCTGCGCCCGGGAGATCCGTCCGGCTGATGACTTTGTCGCTGGCCGGATCAATCTCGACCAACTGTTTGCGGGTCTGTGCGTTCGCAAAGATGTGGTGGGACACCGGATCGTATTGCGTGTTGCCCACCTCGCCGCCCAAGGGAATGCTGGCCACCCGCGTGTTGGTGCGCACATCAATCGCCGTGTCGGTGCCCCCATGCTCATCGGACACATAAAGCTTGTGGGCCTCCGGGGCGTAGGCCATGCCATCGGGGTAGTCCCCCGCCGGCACGCGCGCGGTGATCTTCAACGTGGCGGGATCAATGGCGACGACTTCATTGGTGCCCGTGGCTGACGCATAGACGCGCCCGAGCTCCGGCACGAACAGCACGCCATGCACGTGGCTGACGTTGGGCACGTCCGCTACGACTTTCTGGGTCTGCGTGTCGAACACGGTGACCACGCTGTCGCCCAGATGCGCCAAGTAAAGGCGATGCGTGGCTGGATCGAAGCTGGCGTAATCCCAGCGCGTAGTGCCGCCGGTCAGAGGCGCATCGGCCACCGTAGTGAGTGGAAGGTGTCCCGTCGCCGGACTGCTGCAGGCGACCGTGGTAGCCATCGCCAAGAGGGCCATGAGCGCCCCCGTCCGTCTACGCCGTAAGACTAACTGCTGGGTCATGCCGAACCTCCCGGATCCTGATGAGCCCCATGATCGGAGCTTCGCCCTGACATTGGCCTTAGCCCAATCTATGTTGTTATGACTATAACTGAGATGTAGTATTCATGACATGCCATGGAGTCACGTCACCTGGGTCATGCTGGTCGCCTCGCTGACGGGGCGTAGTCCGAACCCCCGCATGCGGCTCTGGCGCGCCCTCAAAGCGGCCGGCGCGGTCCCTATTCGCGACGGCGTCTACGTCCTCCCCTCCAACGAAGCAAGCTGGGCCTTTCTTCGGGGCCAGGCCGCCGAAGTCACGGAGGCTGGCGGATCGGCGCACGTCATTCCGTTCACGGCTGCCGATGACGGGCAGGAAGCCGAGCTGCGCCAAGCCTTTGACCGCACGGCGCTCTATGCCGACAGCCTGGAACGACTGACTCAACTGACGACCAGCCTCTCGGGTTTGTCGGAAGTAGAGGCCCGACGCCAACTGGCCGCTCTACGTCGGGAGGTGGACGGGGTGGCCGCCATCGACTTCTTCCCCGGCCCCGCTCGGGATCAGGCGGAAGGTGCCCTGCGTGATGTCGAACAGGCGATCAATGCCCAGTTCTCCCCGGACGAGCCGCACCCCGCCCAAGGGGCCATCACTCGCCGTGATCCGGCCGACCATCGAGGTCGATGCTGGGCCACCCGTCGGCACCTATGGGTGGATCGAGTCGCTTCGGCCTGGTTGATCCGCCGCTTCATTGATCCAGAGGCTAAGTTCCTGTGGCTGGCTAGTCCTGTCGACTGCCCGACAGATGCCCTGGGCTTTGATTTCGACGGGGCCACGTTCACGCACGTGGGTCCGCGAGTCAGCTTTGAAGTGCTGGCCGCCAGTTTCGGCTTGGACAACGACCCCGGTCTGGTTCGCGTCGGCCGCCTGGTGCACTACCTCGATGTAGGTGGCGTGCCCATGGCGGATGCCGCGGGATTTGCCAGCGTGATGACGGGCGCCCGCGCTCGACGCAGAGATGACGATGACGGCCTGCTGGCTGACATGAGCATCGTCCTCGATAGCTTGTATGCCGCCTACCTCGACACCCCCGGAGAACCCTCATGACAAAGACTTTGGTTGGACGTTGTGCGCGCCCGTTGAGCGCGATGTTGTTGACGCTAAGTGTGGCCGCCTTGCCGGTCTCAGCCGCGACCTTGGATCCGGCGGTGATCAGCAAAGCCGCCGGCGTGGAAGGCAAGGCGCAACCCGATGGCGTGGTGAAGATCGGTTGGAGTCGCAACGACGTGCCGGTCACGGTGGACGGCATGCGCTTGTCGCCCGCGGCCGGGCTCGGTTCCTGGGCGGCCTTCACCTCGATGGGTAACGACGCGATGGTGATGGGTGACACCGTGGTGTTCCAGGACGAAGTGGACGCCGCGATGGATGCCGCCTTCGCCCATGGGTTGCAGGTCACCGGCCTGCATAACCACTTCTTCTACGACCAGCCCCATGTCTACTTCATGCACATCGGCGGCGATGGTTCACCGACCCAGTTGGCGGCCGGCGTGAAAGCAGTGTGGGACGCCATCAAGGCGGTGCGCGCCGCACATGCACAACCCGCTGATGGGTTCGGTGGCCCGACGCCCTCACCGGGCGTCATGAATGCCGAAGCCCTCGCCAAGATCGTCGGCCATCCGGCACCGGTCACCGACGGCGTGGCCAAGGTCACGATCGGCACGGAAGGTCAGATGCACGGCCAGAAAGTCGGCGCCTCGATGGGCCTGACCACCTGGGCGGCATTCAGCGGCAGCGATGAACTAGCCGCCGTCGATGGCGACTTCATCATGCGCGCCGAAGATGTTCGCCCCGTGCTGATGGCGTTGCGCCATGCCGGCATCCACGTAGTGGCTTTACACAACCACATGATCGGTGAGAGCCCCAACTTCTACTTCACTCATTTC
>DASXND010000084.1:0-3637 GCA_036495265.1 Dyella sp. | reverse complement strand
ATCGGCAAGCTGTTCGGCGACAAGACGGTAAAGATCAACTGTGCCGCCTCCGATCTCACGGCCGTCAACGGCCTGTTCCAGACCCGCTTGTTCGTTTTCGATACCGAGGATGCTGTGATCAAGATCGATGGCAGCATCAATTTCGCCAACGAGCATCTCGATCTCAATGTACGGCCGGATTCGAAAGGAGTGCGCATCTTCTCGTTGCGCTCACCGCTTTATGTCAAAGGCACACTGAAGAACCCTGACGTCGGCGTACAGCCGGGACCGCTGATTCTGCGCGGCGGCGGCGCCGTGGCCTTGGGCGTGCTCGCGACGCCCGTGGCGGCCCTGCTGGCCTTGGTGGCTACCAGCGAACAAGACGAACCCAATACCTGCGCCACCGTCCTGAAGCAAATGCGCGGACCGTCCAAGAGCCAGCCGGTACCTGCCGCGCCAATACCGAAGGCTGCCACTTCGCAGTGACGAGGCATGCCAGACAGGCCCTGCTCCCGTCGGTACCAGCGCGACCGCTAGAATGCGACGTCCCCTCCCTGCCGGCACCGATGCATGCAACCCGTCTCCAAGGCCCGCTGGCAGATCCATTTCTGCGTCCTGCTGTGGGGCTTCACGGCCATTCTCGGCAAATTGATTACCTTGCCTGCCCTACCCTTGGTGTGGTGGCGCATGCTGTTGGTGGTAGCGGCGCTGTTCCTGTTTCCGAGCGTATGGCGCGGCCTGAAGGCGATGCCAGCCAGGCTACGCTGGGCCTACGCCGGCATTGGTGTGCTGGTGTCACTGCATTGGTTGACGTTCTACGCCGCGATCAAACTCGCGAACGCGTCGGTGGCAGCCACGTGCATTGCGCTGGGGCCGGTCTTTCTCTCCCTGGTCGAACCGTGGATCGCACGCCGCAAGTTCGATCCACGCGAGTTGCTGATCGGTATCGCGGTCGTGCCCGGCGTGGCGATGGTGGTGGGCGGCGTTCCCGTGGCGATGCGCCTGGGTATCGCCGTTGGCGCGGTGTCGGCGCTGCTGGTGGCGCTGTTCGGCTCGTTCAACAAGCGACTGGTGGAGCATGGCGACCCGCTCACGGTGACCTGCATCGAACTGGGTACGGGTACGGTGTTCCTCACCTTGCTGGCACCGTTGCTGCCGCACGTAGGCCCCGCCTTCGTGCTGCCCAGCCTGCACGATGCAGGCTTGCTGGTGCTGCTGTCGTTCGGCTGCACCCTGCTGCCGTTCGCGCTGGCGCTGGTCGCACTGCGTCATATGAGTGCGTTCGGTACCCAGATGGTGACCAACCTCGAACCCGTATACGCCATCCTGCTGGCCATCGTCCTGCTCGGTGAGCAGCGCCAACTGGACAGCTGGTTCTACGCGGGCGTCGCCGTGATCCTGGCGGCCGTCTTCGTCTATCCGCTGCTCAGTCGCCAGCAGGCTGCACCGTCGCAGCCCGAGCTGTTGGGCACGTCGGAAAGCCACAGCATCGTCGAATAGGCGCCCCAAGCGCGCGCAAGTGCGGCTAAAGTACGCCGGAACGAGCGTACCGGTTCTTCGACCTTGGCGGGGTGGCTAGGATGAGGCTCAGTAGCGTGCCGTCGGTCTTCAGGGTCGAGTGGTTTCTGGTCCTGAGCGTGGCCACTTGCGTGGTATTCCTCATTTTCGGCGACCGGCCGCTGGGAAGGCTGGATCAACCGCTGCAGCTCGGCCTTGCCTTCGCCTGGTTGTTCTTCGTCATCCTCGGTGCGGCCCTGGCGGTCGTGCGCCACGCGGACCAACTCGGTGAGCGGCTGGGCGAGCCCTATGGCACCCTGATCCTGACGCTGTCGATCACCTCCATCGAGGTCATCAGCATCACCGCCATCATGTTGCATGGCGAGAACAACCCGACGCTCGCACGCGACACCCTGTTCGCCGTCACCATGATCATCCTCAACGGCATGGTCGGATTGTCCTTGCTGATCGGCGGATGGCGGCACCGTGAGCAACACTACAACCTGCAGGGCGCCAACGCCTACCTGGGCGTAGTGATTCCGCTCGGCGTGCTGGCCCTGGTCTTGCCGAACTTCACTGTGACTACGGCGGGGCCGAACCCGTCCTTCGCGCAGGAGGCGTTCATCGCGATCATCTCCGTGGGTCTGTATGTCGCCTTCCTGGCCTTGCAGACGAGGCGGCACCGCGCGTACTTCGCCGGCTCTGCGCAAGGCGAAGACCAGCACGCGGTCGATGATCACGGCTCGCCAACGCGACTGCTGGCGCATGTCGTGCTGCTCGTGGTCTACATGGCCCAGGTCGTGTTTCTCGCCAAGAAGCTCGCGCAACCGGTGGATTACGTCGTTGAAACCATGAAGTGGCCAGCAGCCTTCGCCGGCCTGACCATGGCAGTCCTGGTAGCGACTCCCGAAGCGATCGGTGCGGTACGCGCGGCCCGCGCCAATCACATGCAGCGCTCGGTGAATATTTTCCTGGGCTCGGTGCTGTCGACGATCGGGCTCACCATTCCGCTGATCCTGTTGATCAGCCATGTGACCCAGCATCCCATCGTGCTTGGGCTCGAGCACACCGACCTGCTGCTTTTCATGCTGACGCTCGCCTTGTGCCTGGTGACCTTTTCGAGCGGTCACACCAACGTCTTGCAGGGTGCCGTGCACTTGATGCTGTTCGTGGCGTATCTGTTTTTCATCTTCCAGGGATAGCTGTTGCGGCTTGAGATCGACTTCGTTCGCCATGACCACCTCACAGGCGACTCAAACTCTCCAGTCAAATCCCTCTGATGCATTTATCGATGGCGCTGGCGAGCATTTCACGGACCAGCCGTCATCCTCTTCAGCCACATGATTCCCCATTCCCCGGAGAGCACGTTCCATGAAGATTGTCCTGTTCGGCGCCACCGGCCACGTCGGCCATGCCATCCTCGATGAAGCCCTCTCGCGTGGCCACCAGGTAACGGCCATCGTGCGCGATCCGTCGCGCCTGTCGGCCAGCCATGCACACGTCAAGGTCGTTACCGGCGACGCGACACGTCCGGCAAGCTGGCAGGACGCGGTAGGTGGTGCCGATGTTGTCATCGCCAGCCTCTCCGCGCGTCGAGACGGCACCCACGACAGCATTCCCGCCACCGCCGCCACGCTGTTGGACAACCTGCCGCAAACGGGCGTGAAGCGCCTCGTGTGGGTGGGCGGCGCCGGCTCGCTGGAAACCGCGCCCGGCGTTCGCGTCGTCGACGATCCACATTTCCCTGAAGCGTGGAAAGCCGAGGCCCTTGGCCAGGCCAAAGCATTGGATGTGTTTCGCACCAGTACGTCCAAGGTTGAATGGACGTATATCAGTCCAGCCGCTTTGCTTGAAGACGGCGCACGCACGGGCCAGTACCGCGTCGGCGGCGATCGGCTGTTGGTCGACGCCAATGGCAAGAGCCACATCAGCCTTTCCGACTTTGCGGCGGCCCTGGTGGATCGCGTGGAATTGGACGACGCGCGGCGCCAGCGCATTACGGTCGCCTACTGATCCTGAGTGGCGGACGGCCGGATGCCGTCCGCCATTTCGCATACCGCCTAATTAGTGCGAACCATGATCGTCGTGATCATGGTCATCGCCGTCGTGGCTCTCATTTGCCTCATGCTGGTCCTGCGCACCTGCCTCGTCATGATGGTGG
>DASXND010000083.1:0-12391 GCA_036495265.1 Dyella sp. | reverse complement strand
GCCTGCACCCAGAAGTACTTGTCGTCGTCGCAGACGCGACCGTCCGGCGCGAAGCCGTAGCAGATGCCGCCGTATTCGTTATCCCAGGCGCGCGCCAGCGCAGTATCGAACAAGCGCATGGCGGTCGGTGCGAGCCAGTTTTCCTCGCGGCCGCGCTCGAGCAGCAGCGGCTCCATGATCAGCAACAGCTTGGCCCACTCGGTCTGGTGCCCGGGCTGGAAACCCCAGGGGCGGAACAGGTGCTTGGGATCGTCGCGGTGATAGTCCCAATCCACCTGCCAGTGGCTGTCGTAGTGCTCCCACACCAGGCCATCGGCCTTGGCCGCTTGCCGGCGCGTCATATGGTCGGCGAGCGTGAGCGCGCGCTCCAGGTAACGGGGTTCGTCGGTGGCCTGATAGGCCGCGAGCATCGCCTCGCACATATGCATGTTCGCGTTTTGCCCGCGATAGCCGCTGAACTGCCAGTGCTCGTCCGCTTCATCGCGATAGAGGCCGGCTTCGGCGTCCCAGTAACGCTGCTCAAGCAGGTTCCAGGTCTCGTCCATCCACGCCTCGGTTTCCTTGATACCGGCCTTGCGCGCGGTGGCGTAGGCAAGCAGCACAAAGGCAACGCCATAGGCGTGGTTGGTGCGGTCTTCCGGTACGCCGTCGCGGATCGTCCACGCATAGCCGCCGGAAACCGGGTCGCGATGCACTTCGCGCAGATAACGCAGGCCATGCCGTGCGGCATCGAGGTAGTCGGCGTTGTCGAACTCACGCGCCGCCATCGCATAGTTGAAGACGAAGCGCGTGCTGCTCACCAGGTGCCGATGGCTACGTTCGTAGATCGTGCCGTCGTCCTTGAAGTAGTGGAAAAAGCCACCGGCTGGGTCGATGGCGCGTGGATGATAAAACGCCATCGTCTGTGCGATGTGCGCGCGCAGGAACGCTTCGCTGCGAAAATCGGGAGTCGTCGGCGTGGTCATGCGTAGGTCTCCATGAAGCCGAGCACTTCGGCCTCGTCCGGCATGGCGGCGAACGAGCCCTGGCGGGTCACGGTCAGCGCGCCGCAGGCAGCGGCGAAGCGCAAGGCGGCGTGCAGGCGCGGCAGTTCCGTGACGAGTCGGTCGAGACGATCGCTGGTGGCATCGAGCCCGGCGAGCTTGCACAACAAGCCACCGACAAAGGCATCGCCTGCGGCGGTGGTGTCCACCGCCGGCACGGCATAGACCGGCAGTTCGCCATCGGCATCGGGATGGAACCAGCGCAGCCGGTTGGGGCCATCGGTGACTACCAATAAGCGGGCATGGCCGGTCCACAGGCGTTCGAGCGTCGCCTCTTCGCCATCCACCGCCAGCCAGGTGAATTCCTCGGCGCTCAGCTTCACCACGTCGGCCAGTTCGAGTGCCGGCCACAGCAATTCGCGCGGCTCGACATCGTGCGGCCACAGCGCTGGACGCAAGTTGAGATCGAAGCTGACCAGGGCACCGGCCGCGCGTGCACGACGCATGCCTTCGCGCGTGGTTTGTGCCAGTTGCGGGTCGGTCATGCTGTTCGAGCAGACATGGAAAACGGCCGCCTCGCGGAAACTGCCGTCGCTGAAGTGTTCGGGTCGAAACAGCAGGTCGGCGGACGGCGGACGATAGAAACTGAAGCTGCGCTCGCCCTTGGCATCGAGTGCGACAAAGGCGAGCGCGGTGTTCGCCTCGCCGGTACGCGCCACGCCATGCGTGTCGACACCGGCGCGTTGCAGGCTGTCGAGCAGGAAATCGCCGAACAGGTCCTGGCCCAGCATGCCGGCAAAGGCCGCCGCGCCCCCGAGCCGCGCCGCGGCTACGGCGACATTGGCGGGTGCGCCGCCCGCATACGGTACGAAGCTGCGCGGAAAGCCGAATTCATCGCCGCCTTCGCTATGGAAGTCGATCAGTGCTTCGCCAAAACAGAGAATGGTGCGTGACATCAATGAGTCTCAGGAAGTAGAAGCGGGCAAGGCGTTGTCGCGTATCAGCGAGCCGCGCAGGCCATAGAAAACGATATAGGCGTAGCAAAGTACCGGCAGGATGAAAGCGTGCTGGATGCCGAGACGATCAGCCAGCACACCTTGCAGCAGCGGCAGGATGGCGCCGCCGACGATGGCCATCACCAGCAGGCTCGACGCCTTGCCGGTCATGGGCCCCATGCGTTCGATGCCCAAGGTGAAGATGGTGGGAAACATGATGGAGTTGAACAGGCCAATGGCGATCACGCTGGCCATCGCCACCTGGCCATGCGTGAGCATGGTGATGACCACGAGCAGGCCTGCGATGGCCGCAAATGCCGCCAACAGCTTGCGTGGGTTGATCCATACCAGCATGGCCGAGCCAGCGAGACGTCCCACCATGGCGCCGCCCCAGTACATCGACACGTAGCGCGATGCCTGTTGCTCGCTCATATGGCCGATATCCGGTAGCGAGAGGTAGTTGACCAGGAAGCTGCCAATCGAGACCTCGGCACCGACGTAGAAGAAGATCGCCAGGACGCCGAAGAACACATGCGAATGGCGCAGGGCGTCCAGCAGCGTGTGATGGCCCTGGTCCGCCCGTTCGGTGGCCTCGGTAAGCGCGGGCATGCGGAACATCCACACGCCCGCCGCCAGTACGATCAGGACCAGGCCCAGTCCCAGATAGGGCACGCGTACGAGGTCGGATTGTTTCTGGCGATAGCTGCTCAGCGTGTGCTGGGTGTCGACGGACAGGCTGCCGCGTACGGACCGCAGTTGCGCTGCTGCGGTCGCGTCGAGACGTGCGGCAGTCAATTTGTCGAGCGCGTTGGCGAGTCGCTCCGCCGGCAATGCCGCCATGCGGTCGGCCGATTGCGCGGCCAGTGTGGCCGCAAGCTGGTTGACTGGAAGCTTGTCGAGTACGTCAGCCAGTTGCGCTGGCGGTAGCTGGGTCATCGTTGCCGCCACCTGATCGCTGGGCAATCGATCGAGCGCGCCCGCCGCCGCATCGCCCAAGGCGGTGATCAGGCGGTCGGCGGGCACCTGTTGCATGGCGACGATGGCTTGGGCGGGCTCGGCATTGTTGAGCGCATGAACCAGCGCCACTGTCTCCGGCGCCTTGTGCAGGCTCGCCGGTATCGCTGCCGACGTGGCGGAAAGAATCAGCAGGCCGCCAAGCAACGGTCCCAGTGTGGTGCCGAGCGAATTCATCGCTTGCGCCAGGGTCAGGCGGCTCGAACTGGTGCGCTCCGGTCCAAGCAGGGCGACATAGGGATTGGCCGCCACCTGCAGCACCGTGATGCCGGTGGCCAGGATGAACAGCGCACCGAGAAACGCCGCGTAGGAGTGCAACTGCGCCGCGGGCCAGAAGCCGAAGGCGCCGAGCGCCGCGATGCCCAGCCCGGCGACGATGCCCTTCTTGTAGCCGAGTGCCGCCACCAGCCGTCCGGCGGGCAGCGACATCAGGAAGTACGCCCCGAAAAACGTGAACTGCACGAGCATGGCTTGCGCGTAGTTCAGTTCGAACACCGACTTCAGGTGCGGGATGAGGATGTCGTTGAGTACGGTGAGAAACCCCCACATGAAGAAGATCGTGGTGGCCACCGCCATGGCCAGTGGGTAGTCGGTATAGCGTGTCTTGCCGGTGCCCTGGGACGCGCTCGGCGACAAGGTGGGAGGGGCTGCAAAGGCCATGCGGATTCCGTCGGTCAGAGGGGAGGACAGCTGCTCTCGCGCACCACCAGCTCCACCGGTGCGACGACGGTGCCTGCCTTGGCCTGCGGTTGCCGCAGACGGGCGAGGATGAGTTCAGCGGCCTGACGCCCGCGAGCACGTGGTGCCGTGGACAAGGTGGTGAGCGGCGGCATGCTCAGCGAGGCTTCCGCAATATCGTCGAAGCCGGTCACTGCGAAGTCGCGTCCCGGCTGTCGGCCATGTTGATTGAGGCCAAGCATCAAGCCCAGCGCAACGGCATCGTTGTAGCAAACCGCCGCCGTAAGCGTCGCGTCGCCAGCGAGCAGGGCCTGCGTGGCGCGTGCCGCATCGACACGCGTCGGCGCGCTTTCGACGCGCCACGCCGGTGCGATGGCGAGCCCGGCGGCCTGCATCGCCTGCTCGTAGCCGGCATATCGTTCACGGCTGGAGCTGGAATCGTCGTGTCCGCCAAAGAACGCGATGCGGCGATGTCCCCGCGCGATCAAGTGCTCCGTCGCCAAACGCGTACCGCGCTGGTTATCGAGCATCAGCCGGTCCCAGTGCGCGTATTCCGGCAGGGTGCCGCCCAGTTCGCGGTTGAACAGCAGCACCGGTGTGCGGGCACCCACGGCGGCAAGTACATCGCGCGCTTCGCTGCCTTCGGCGGGCGACAGGATGATGCCGCCCGGACCGTGTTCGACCAGCGAGCTGAGCACGGCATGTTCGCGCGAGCTCGACTCGCCCGTGCTGCCAAGCAGGGTGACGAAGCCGGCTTCGCCCAGGGCCTCGTCCACGCCAGCGGCAAATTCGGCGAAGAACGGGTTCCCCAGTTCGTTGACGACCAGGGCAATGCTCGACGAGGTGCGTCGGCGCAGATTCGCCGCGGCGCGGTTGTAGACATAACCCTGACGGCGTAGTTCGTCTTCGACGCGCGCCCGCGTATGCTTGTTCACCAGCGGGCTGCCGCGTAGCACCAGCGACACGGTGGCGCGCGACACGCCACAGCCGGCCGCAATGTCGTTCAGGGTGATCTTGCGATCAACGGATGTCTGGCTTTCCATAGCGGGCCGCTGTGATTAGAACGATCTAAATGTAACCCGCTCCCTACCTGAAACGGAAACAGAATCGATGGCGCGCTGCAGCATGCATGAGCGCCCGGGGCAGTGTTAGTTTTCCAATTTAGAACGATTCAAATCTATTCCTGAAGGGGAATCCATGAGCTGTCTGCTGTCCCGCGCATGGCTGCCGAGCCTGCTTGCCGCCGCTTTGTCGTTGTCTTCTGGCCTGAGTCACGCGGCTACCGGCCATGCGGAGGATGTCGACCCGCGTATCGGCACCGGCGGCGACGGACATACCTTCCCGGGCGCGACGATGCCGTTCGGCATGATCCAGCTGTCGCCGGATACCGCGATGCCGGACTTCAAACACGCCTACAAGTACGCCGCCGGCTACCAGTACGGCGATAGCAGCCTGCTCGGTTTCTCCCACACGCATTTTTCCGGCTCGGGACATTCGGACCTGGGTGACGTACTGGTGATGCCCATCGCCGGTGAGGTGCGGCTGGAGCCGGGCGACGTGGCCAAGCCGGGCAGTGGCTACCGCTCGCGTTTCAGTCATGACAGCGAGACGGTACAGGCGGGTTATTACGCGGTGACGTTGAGCGATTACGGCGTGCGTGCCGAATTGACCGCCGGGCGTCGCGTCGGCTGGCATCGCTACACCTTCCCGACCGGCAAGCCGGCGCATCTGCTGCTGGATCTGCGGCCGAGTGTTTACGACTATCAGGGCAAGGTGCTGTGGTCGAGCCTGCGCGTGCATGACGACGGCACCGTGACCGGTTGCCGAACGACGCGTGGCTGGGCACCTGGGCGCGAACTGTGTTTCGCCATGCGTTTCTCGCAGCCGCTGCGTTCGCGCACGCTGTACAACCGCGAGACGGACAATGTTTACAAGGGCTTCGCCGGCCCGGGCCATCAGCCCGAAGACCACGATGCGCAGAGCGGTCGCGCCCTGGTGGGTGTATTCGACTTCGGCGCACTGAAGCAGCCGCTCGGCGTCAAGGTAGCGATCTCGCCGGTGAGCGAAGACAACGCCATCGCCAACCTCGACGCCGAAGGGCAGGGCTGGGACTTCGATGCACGTCGCGCAGAAGCGAGCGCAGCCTGGGACAAGGCGCTGGCGGTGATCGACGTGGATGCCTCCAAGGACCAGCGCGTAGGCTTCTACACCTCGCTTTACCACGCCATGCTGTCGCCCACGCTGAGCATGGACGTGAATGGCCAGTTCCGCGGCCCCGACGGCGCGGTGCATCAGGCCACCGACAAGAACGGCAAGTTCGAATTCCATTCGACCTGGTCGCTGTGGGACGTGTATCGCGCCCAGCAACCGTTGATGGCCTTGCTGATGCCCCAGCGCAGCACCGACTTCATCCGCTCCCTGATCGCCGCGCGTGAGGCCAGCCCGTTCGGCATCCTGCCGGTATGGGCGTACCAGGGCATGGAGACGTGGTGCATGATCGGTTACCACGCGGTGCCGGTCATCGCCGATGCGTATATCAAGGGCGTGCGCGGCTTCGATGTGGATGCCGCGCTCAAGGCGATGGTGGCCAGCGCGACCTATGCACCCTACGGTGATCTCGGCGATTACATGAAGCTCGGCTATGTGCCGATCGACAAGGAACCCGAGGGTGCTTCCAAGACCCTCGAATACGCCTACGACGACTGGTCGCTGGCGCAGATGGCCAAGGCCTTGGGGCGCAAGGACATCGCCGCAACGTTCGACAAGCGCGCCGGCAACTGGCGCCATGCGTATGACCCGAAGACCGGCTTCATGCGCGCGCGCAAAACCGATGGCGCGTTCCGCGAACCGTTCAATCCGGATACGGCCGGCTACGGCACCGACTACACCGAGGGCAATGCCTGGCAGTACTCGTGGTACGTGCCGCAGGACGTCGCCGGCCTGGTCAAGGCCATGGGTGGCGATGCGACCTTCGTGACCAAGCTCGACAGCGTGTTCGAAGCCAAGGTGGACCCCTCGCACTTTGCGAACGTGGAAGACATCACCGGACTGATCGGTTGGTATGCCCACGGCAACGAGCCAAGTCATCACCTGGCCTATCTCTACGACTACGCCGGCGCGCCGTGGCAGACGCAAAAGCGGCTCAAGCAGATCATGGACAGCCAGTACGCGCAGCGCCCGGATGGCCTGGCCGGCAATGACGACCTGGGCCAGATGTCCGCCTGGTACATCTTCACCGCCCTGGGCTTCTATCCGGTGACCCCGGCCAGCGACGAGTACGCCATCGGCCGGCCGTTTGTCTCCCGTGCCACCTTGCACCTGACCAATGGCAAGGACTTCACGGTCACCGCCGAGCCGCTGGACGATGCCCACCCCTATGTCGGCGCAGTCACACTCAACGGCAAGCCGCTGGACCGCGTCTTCCTGCGGCACGGGGAAATCCTTGCCGGCGGCGAGCTGCACTTCACCATGCAGGCCGAACCCAATCGCAGCTGGGGGCAGGCGCCTAAGGCCAGGCCGTCATCGATGAGCATTCCGGGAAATCGCTGACTTTCCATGTAAGGGAGGTCTAGGTCATAAAGCTGGCAGTGCCTGGGTGATTCTGTAAACATGCCCTACATGTTGCGCTCATCCTGGAAATTGGCGTCGACGTTGCGGCCCGCCATGAAGGACCGCATGGCGCTGCGTTGGCGCCTGGGCGGGCTGCTGTTTGCCGTACTGGTGATCGTGGCGTTGCCCTATATGGTGACGCGCAGCGGCTCGGGCGAGGCCATCCAGGCCAACGAGCGCGTGACGCACTCGTCGGAAGTGAAATCACTTACCTATCGAATCGCCTATGTAACACGCGACAGCGAGGCGGCCATCTACCGCCTGATCCATGGCGACACCGATCCCCAGGTGCACTTGCGGGCCAATCGCGCCAGCCATGAAGTACCGGGATTGCTGGCACAACTGCGCGAAATGACGCGAGACAGCCCGGACCAGCAGTCGCTGATCGGCGCCCTGGGTTCCACCGTCAACGGCCGGCTAGCACTCACCGGCCAGGCCATCCAGCGCTACGAGCATCACGACCAGAACGGCGCCGCCGACGCCATGCGCGACTCCGGCACGCTGTTCAAGATGGATGATCTCATCGACGGCATCGTGCGCAATGAGGACAGCACGCTGCTGGCACGGCGTTCCGACGCCCAACGGGAGTCCTTCAATAGCAGTCTGGCGCTGGCGATCACCGCCATCGCCCAGATCGTGTTGCTGACCATCGTGGTGATCGTGTCCGAACGCCAGATCAGCCGCCGCCTGCGCGCCGAAGTGCGCGAAGGGCAGGCCGTGCAGCGCTCGCAACTGATCGTGCAGGCGGTGCGCGAACCCATTGCATTGCTCGATACCTCGCTCGGCACGCTGCTGGTCAATGCGGCCTTCGGCGAACTCTATGGATTGCCGCCGGATTTTCGGCAGTCCATGCCCCTGGTCGAGATCGGTGACGGCGCATGGACCGATGGCGCACTGCTGCAACGCCTGAACGATGTGCTGCTGCTAGATCGTGAGCTGTGGGACTACGAGCTGATCCAGCGCACCGTGGACGGCGTCGATCGTCACGTGGTGATCAATGCCCGCCGCCTGGAACAGGATGGCGAAGGTGAGCCCGTGTTGCTGCTGACGCTCAGCGACGTGACGGCACGCGCACTGGTCGAGCAGCAGGTGAAGGAGCTCAACCGCCAGCTTGAGGGAAAGATCGAGCAGGTGTCGGACGTGAACCGCGAACTGGAGGCCTTCAGCTACTCGGTATCGCACGATCTGCGCGCGCCGCTGCGGCATATCAGTGGCTTCGCCGGCAAGCTGTCGCATCATCTGGGCGATGGCGCCGACGAGAAGGCCAAGCACTACATCGAAGTCATCAACGATGCCGCCCGCCGCATGGCCTTGTTGATCGAAGACCTGCTGGTGTTCTCGCGCCTGGGCCGCGGGGCGCTGCGCCTGCAGCCGGTGGACATGCAGTCCCTGGCCGACGAGGCGCGTGCGCTGGCCGAGACCGATGCGCACGGTCGCCATATCGTCTGGTCGATTGCGCCGCTGCCTATCGTCATCGGCGACGAGAACATGTTGCGCACGGTGTGGCAGAACCTGCTGGGCAATGCGGTGAAATACACCGGCAAATGCGAAGTGGCGCGCATCGACGTCGACGTCCAGCGCAATCGTGACGGCAGTTACGAGTTTCTGGTAAGCGACAACGGCGCCGGCTTCGACATGCAATATGCCGGCAAGCTGTTCGGTGTGTTCCAGCGGCTGCACCGCGCGTCGGAGTTTCCCGGCAACGGCATTGGCCTGGCCAATGTGCGCCGCATTGTCTCGCGCCACGGTGGACGGGTGTGGGCCGACGCCCAGCCCGACCAGGGCGCACGCTTCCATTTCACGCTGCCGTCCTCCGATCTGGCGGAAAGTCTTGCCCAGAGGCGGCCATGAATCATCGCGATATCCGAACCATCCTGTTGGTCGAAGACAGCTTGGCTGATGCTGAAATGGCGTTGGACGCGCTCAATGGCGCGCATCTGGCCAATCCCGTCGTGCACGTGGAGGATGGCGTCGATTGCCTGGATTATCTCTATTGCCGTGGCGAGTGGGCCAGCCGCGAACCAAACGATCCCGCGGTGGTGCTGCTGGACATCAAGATGCCACGCATGGGCGGCATTGAAGTGCTGACGCACTTGCGTGCCGATGAGCGCTTTCGCCGCGTACCCGTGGTGATCCTGTCCTCGTCGCGCGAGGAAAGCGACTTGGCGCGCAGTTGGGACATCGGCGCCAATGCATACGTGATCAAGCCGGTCGACGTCGATCAGTTTTTCGATGCCGTGCGGACACTGGGGCAATTCTGGGCCGTGTTGAATCAGGGCCCGGAGCCTTAAGTCCGATCGAAACAGGCGCTGGAGGCGCAAATGCCCGATAGGCACCCCTGGGGTCTTGCCAGAATACGCGTGCTGCAGATCGAGGATAGCCAACTCGATGCCGAACTGGTGTTGTCTGAACTGGACGCCGACGCGATCGAATACGACGTGCGCCTGGTGGACGAAGAGCGCGATTACATGGCGGCGCTGGAGGAATTCGATCCACACATCGTGTTGTCGGATTTGAGCATGCCGGGATTTTCGGGCCAGCGTGCACTCGATCTGTTGCGCGAGCGGGACCAGGATCTTCCTTTCATCTTCGTCTCGGCCACCCTCGGTGAAGAGGCGGCCATCGAGGCGCTGCGCAACGGCGCCACCGACTACATCCTCAAGCAGAACCCGGCACGCCTGGCCTCGGCGGTACGCCGCGCGCTGCGTGAGGCCGACGCCCAGCGTGCGCGCCGTCGCGCCGAAGCAGAGCTGATCCGCGCCCAGCGTTTCGAAAGCCTGGCCATGCTTGCGGGCGGTCTTAGCCATGACCTGCGCAACCTGCTGCAACCCCTGTTGCTGGCCGGCGACAGTCTGCAGGACTATCAGGAGGATCCGCGCCTGGCCCGCCTCGGCCGCCTGGTGCGCGACTGCGGCAAGCGCGGCCTGGACATGGTGCAGTCGATGCTCTCGTTTGCCCGAGGCGCACGGCGTGCCGAGCAGGTACGCCTCGGAGGACTGCTCGATGCCATGGCCTTGCTGTTGCAGGGCAGCGTGCCGCGTACCGTGCTGCTGGAGATGCATGCGGACGATACGGAGCTCACCTTCGACGGCAATCACACCGAACTGCAGCAATGCCTGTTGAACCTGAGCCTGAATGCCATCCAGGCCATGCCCGAGGGTGGCAGCCTGAGCATCGAAACCACGCAGGTTGCCCTGCTGGGATCGTTCTTCGCTAGCGACGAAGAGGCGCACGCGGGCAACTATCTGCGCCTGACCGTCTCCGATACCGGTCTGGGTATGGACGAAGCCGTTCTGCAGCACCTGTTCGAACCGTTTTTCACCACCAAGGACTCGGGCACCGGACTGGGTCTGGTCTCATGCAAGCGCATCGTCACGGCGCATGGTGGTGTCATGCGGGTGGAAAGCACGCCAGGGCAGGGCACCCGCTTCTATATCTACATCCCACTGGAGCGCTCCGCCGAAGCAACGGAGAAGGAGGAGCAATTCGACCTGCAGGGCGAGGCGGAACGCGTCCTCGTGGTGGCCGAGGAGGCCGGCCAGCTGTCACTGCTGGTCGACACGCTCGACTCGTGGGGCTATCAGGCGCATGCCAGCCAGAGCGGTACGGCCGCGTTGCAATGGATCGAGGCGCAAGGCGTGCCCGACCTGGTGGTGATGGACGCGGACATGAATCTGTTCACCGGCGTGCGCACGCTCGCCGCCTTGATCGACCATGGCTATCGCCGCGCCGTGTTGCTGCTGGCGCGCCCGGATGCACCACCGGACATGGACGAACTGCCCGTGATGGAGCACCTCTACATGGTCGACAAACCCATCTCGACGCAGAAGCTGCTGCGGACGGTACGTGAGGCACTGGAGGCGAGCGCGGCGACGCAGTTGCCGGAGGGGCCGCTTTAAGGGGGCGCCGTGTGGAGGTGGTGTGGCGTGCGGTGTGTTGTGCGGCGACTTATCCTTCCCTCCCGAACGTCATCCCAGCGGCTCTCAACAGCCGAATGGCTGCTCAAGCTGGACGCGCTTTACAACGGCGAAGCTGGGCATCGTGACTTTCGCTCTGGTCTAGCGTGGCTGCGACCTGGCTCGCCTGCGGCGGGCTTCCGCCCTCCTGCCGGAGGCCGGGTCACTTTCTCTTGCTTGCCCAAGAGAAAGTAACCAAAGAGAAAGGCACCCCGCTTGGCGCTTGCCGAGCTAAAGCTCGACAAGTCCGTGAGGGTCGGCCGGGCTTTTCGACAGGGCTCCTGCCCTGACGAAAAGGGATCGACATCCCTGTCGATCCCCCTGCGGGCCTGATCGTCCGACCCTCACCGCCGCACAGGGGGCCCCGAAGGTCAAAAGCCCGAGCCAAAGGCTCGAGCAGCGCGGTGCGCTGCTCGTCGCCCTCGCTCGTGCTCTTGGCTCTTCGGGCCCCTATGGCGCGGCGGGTGGGTGGAGGAAAAGCCCACAGGGTGGCCGGCAAGGATGCCGGCCAGTTTGTCGTCAGGGCAGGAGGCCCTGTCGACAAACCTCCGTAACCCACCCGCGCACCTGGAGGGCGCAGCCCGCAAGGCGCGCCATCGGGGTGGCCTCTCTCTTGGTTACGTTTCTCTGGCCAAACAGAGAAAAGTAACCCGGGCCGCGGCAGCGGCTCGGAAGCCCGCGGCAGGCGAGCCAGGTCGCGCTAATGCATAAAGAGGCGAAAGGCGCTGGATCCCAGCCTTCGCTGGGATGACGAGCTAAAGAATTTGGCTCTCGGCCGAAGAATGGGTCACTGCGCCGCGCGCACCAACAACGTCGTCCCATCCACTCCCACCACCTCGACCATACTGCCCACCGGCAGATCTGGCCCGCTCACCAGCCACAAACCATCGCCCACCCGCGCCTTGCCACGCCCGTTGATGATGGGCTCGGCCAACACGTAACGCTGACCGATC
The DNA here is from genome assembly GCA_036495265.1 of Dyella sp. Lineage (GTDB taxonomy): Bacteria > Pseudomonadota > Gammaproteobacteria > Xanthomonadales > Rhodanobacteraceae > Dyella. The sequence continues at coordinate 203 of DASXND010000083.1, read as the reverse complement.
TTTTGCTCACCACGACGATTGAGCAAAGCATCGCCCGGTTCGTTGCGCATCAGCTTCGGGCGTAAGCCATACCAGTAGACCGCGCAGGAAAGAAACGCCAGCACGGCGAACACCAAGGCCTGGCCTAACAACGACAGGCCGGGCGCGACCAGCACGACCAGCCCGGTGACACCGGCGGCGATGCCGATCCACAGCATGAAATA
>DASXND010000082.1:0-38869 GCA_036495265.1 Dyella sp. | reverse complement strand
CGCAATGCGTTGCCGGCCACGGCGTTCTTCCAGATTCCCGGCAATCGCCTGATCGAGCTGGGTGCCCAGGTCGAGATCTGAGCGAGGGGCGTCCGAGGACGCCCAGCACCAGGTGGAATACGCGGCGCATGCAGCTTTTTCGAGCCTGCAGACCCGCGCTCTGCCATAATTTGGCCCCATGACCGACCACCGCATCGTCACCGCCGCCGCCCATCTGGACGACGAGGCCCTGGAAGCCTCCATTCGTCCCAAGCGGCTGGCCGAGTATCTGGGCCAACAGGCGGTGCGCGAGCAGATGTCGATTTATATCGAGGCTGCCAAGAAGCGCGGCGGCGCGTTGGACCACGTACTGATCTTCGGGCCGCCCGGCCTGGGCAAGACCACCTTGAGCCACGTCATTGCCAATGAGCTCGGCGTCAACCTGCGCTCCACCTCGGGCCCGGTGCTTGAGCGCGCCGGTGACCTGGCGGCCTTGCTGACCAATCTCGAGCCGCACGACGTGCTGTTCGTGGACGAGATCCACCGTCTTTCGCCGGTGGTCGAGGAAGTGCTCTATCCGGCGATGGAGGATTTCCAGATCGACATCATGATCGGCGAGGGCCCGGCCGCTCGCTCGATCAAGCTCGACCTTCCTCCGTTCACCTTGATCGGCGCGACCACGCGGGCGGGCATGCTTACGGCGCCGCTGCGAGACCGCTTCGGCATCGTGCAGCGTCTGGAGTTCTATACGCCCGAAGAGCTCACCGCGATCGTGCGACGCTCCGCACGGATCATGGGTATTCCCTGCGATCCGGAGGGTGCGCAGGAGATTGCCCGTCGCTCACGTGGTACTCCGCGTATCGCCAATCGCCTGTTGCGTCGCGTACGCGACTACGCCGAAGTGCGAGGCAATGGGCAGATCACCTTCGACGCCGCCCGCGCTGCGATGGAGATGCTCAAGGTGGATGCTGAAGGTTTCGACGAACTGGACCGTCGTCTGCTCAACATCATCATCGAAAATTTCGATGGCGGCCCGGTAGGGGTGGAGTCGCTGGCCGCCGCGCTCAGCGAGGACCGCGGCACGCTCGAGGACGTGGTCGAGCCCTATCTGATCCAGCAGGGGTTCCTGGTGCGCACGGCGCGCGGCCGCATGGCCAGCGCCAAGGCGTGGCGCCACCTGGGTCTGACCCCGCCGCCGCGTCAGCCGGCGCCCATCGACCTCTTCACCGCCGACAACGCCGATGTCTGACCCCAGGCAAGACACCGCCTCCGACCCCTTCCTGTGGCCGGTACGCGTCTATTGGGAAGACACCGATGCGGGCGGCGTGGTCTACCACGCCAGCTATCTGCGTTTCATGGAACGCGCTCGCAGCGAATGGCTACGGGCCCTGGGCATCAACCAGTCGGCCTACAAGGAGGCGACCGGTTTGGCCTTCCTGGTCCGGGAAATGCAGATCGACTTCCTGCGGGCGGCCCTGCTGGATGATGAACTGTCCGTAAGCGTCGAAGTCAAAGAACGGCGCGCAGCCAGTATCCTCTTCGCCCAAACGATCCGCCGGGTGGACGGTTCGGAGCTGATTCGCGCGAAAGTGCGCGTGGCTTGTGTCGATGTCCGCCGAATGCGTCCGGTGCAGATTCCGGCCGACTTCACCCCTGGCCTTGCCCCTCAATAAAGTACGTGCGCTGGAGAACCTTCAAGCAATGAACGGTGGAGTGAACATTTTCAAGCTGATCGCGGAAGCGAGCATCCTGGTACAGGCAGTCATGCTGATACTGCTGGTGTTCTCCTTCCTTTCATGGGTGATCATCCTGCGCAAGCATGCGCAGCTGAAGTCCGCGATGGAGGAGGCCGAGGGTTTCGAGGAGCGCTTCTGGTCGGGTGCCGACCTGGCCCAGTTGTTCCGCGAGGTAAGCAACCGCGGCGCCGAGAACGGTGGCATGGAGAACGTGTTCGAGTCGGGCTTCCGCGAGTTCGTGCGCCAGCGCCAGCGCAAGACGCCCGACATGCGTGTGGTCATTGAAGGTTCCGAGCGTGCCATGCGCGTGGCGGGTACCCGCGAAATCGGACGGCTGGAGCGCAACCTGGAGTTCCTCGCCAACGTCGGTTCGATCAGCCCCTACGTGGGCCTGTTCGGCACCGTCATCGGCATCATGGGCGCGTTCCAGGGCCTGGGCGAGATGAAGGACGTGACCATTGCCGTGGTGGCGCCGCATATCTCCGAGGCGCTGATTGCCACCGCCATGGGCCTGTTCGCCGCGATCCCGGCGGTTTGGGCGTACAACCGTTTCGCCAACAAGGTTGAGCGCGTGGCCTCCCGCTACGAGGTGTTCCAGGAGGAGTTCTCCTCCGTGCTGCAGCGGCAGATCCAGGCCGACGATGCGTCTGCTTGAGGACTTGATCCATGCGTAGCACTGCGCGACATAGGCGCTTCAAGCTCAAATCCGAGATCAACGTCGTTCCTTATATCGACGTGATGCTGGTGCTGTTGATCATCTTCATGGTCACGGCGCCGATGATCAACAAGAACGTCGACATCAACTTGCCGCAGGCGAACGCCAAGTCGCTGCAGGACAAGAAGGAACCGGTCATCGTCGCGGTTGACGAGAAGGGGCAGCTGTTCCTGACCCTGGGCGATTCGAAACGACAGCCGATCGACGTCGAGACGATGAAGACCAAGGTCGGCGCGTTCGTGCGGGCCAACCCCGAAGTCAGCGTCCTCGTGGCCGGCGACCGCGACGGCAAGTACGACGGCGTGTACCAGGTGCTGGCCGACCTGCAGCAGGCCGGCGTGGCCAAGGTCGGACTCATGAGCGCGCCGGAGTCGGGCAGCAAGAAATGAGGGACGACTCCCCCCAGGGTACGCCCAAGGCGGTCGTACTCTCCGCCATCCTCCATCTGGGCATCGTGGGTTTTCTGATCCTCGCGGTGGTGCCGTGCTCGTTCTACGAGAATCTGTTCGCGACCCTGCACCTGCCGGCGAGCTGGAATCCGATTACCTGCGCCAAGCCGCTGGAGCTGCCGGGCCAGATCATCGAGGCCACCCTGGTCGGGCCTACGGGCGCGCCGCCGCCGAAGGCGGTCAAGGCCAAGCCCATACCGGACACCGTGCCGCCGCCGCCCACCGTGCCGCCGCCGGTACCCCAGGAACAGGCGCCCGTGGTCAAGACGCTGCCGCCGCCACCCGAGCATCCTGATACCAAGGATCAGGAGAAGGTCGTGGCCGATGCCTTGCAGAAGGCCGAAGACGCGAAGCGGGAACAGGAAGAGAAGCAGCGTCAGCGGCAGTCTGAATTGGACGCTCAGGCGGCCAAGCAGAAGCAGGAGAAGCAGAAGCTCGACGACATGTTCGCCAAGCTGGACGCGGCCCAAAACGCCAGCCAGAAGGCACAGGACAAGGCCAAGCAGGCCAAGCAACAGATGGAAGACCTCAAGAACGCCAAGGACAACGGCCTGGCCAACGTACCCGCCGCCGAGCAGCGCCAGACCGGTACGAACGGTCCGGATGCCGGTCTGCTGGCGCAATATTTGGCAGCGGTTCAGAACGCGGTCACGCAGAATTGGCTGCGGCCGGATAACATGCCGGACGCGCCGTGCATCGTGCACATCGTGCAGCTGCCGGGCGGCGAGGTGATGAGCGCCAAGGTCGACTCGAGCTGTCCGTACGACGAGGCCGGCAGGCGCTCTATCGAAAACGCCGTTCTACGTGCACAGCCGTTGCCCTACAAGGGCTTCGAGAGCGTGTTCCCACGCCAACTTGATTTTACTTTCAGGCCGCAGTGATGAAGCCCATGCGCAAATTGAGCACAAGCCTTGCCCTCGTCCTGCTGGTCGTGGCCGCGTTGATCGCCGGTCCGGCTGCAGCCCAGTCGCTCAATGTCGATATCGTCGGTGGCCTGAAGACCGCTACCCCGATCGCCGTGGTGCCGTTTGCCCAGGCCGGCGGCGAGCCACTGGCGACCGACGTCGCCGACGTCATGCGCAACGACTTCAACCGCTCCGGCAAATTCCGCTCGCTGGCCAAGAGCGAGATCGTGGAGACGCCGTCCAAGGGTGCGGACATCAACTTCGCCACCTGGCGCCTGCTCAAGCAGGACTACATGGTGGTGGGGCGCATCATTGACGCGGGTGGCGGCACCTTGCGCGTCGAGTACGAACTGTGGGACGTCAACAAGCAGCAGAGTCTGCTGGCCCAGGCCTTCACCGCACCGGTCGGGGACCTGCGCGGCGTCGCCCATCAGATTGCCGACCAGATCTATGAAAAGATCACCGGTGTACGTGGGGCGTTCTGGACGCGCATTGCCTATATCACCGCCGTGGGCCTCGGTAACAACACCACCTACGCGCTGATCGTGGCCGATTCGGACGGCTACAACCCGCAGGTCGTGGCGCGCTCGCGCGAGTCGCTGTTGTCGCCGGCCTGGTCACCGGATGGCCGCAAGATCGCCTACGTGTCGTTCGAGAGTGGCAATTCGGCCATCTATGTGCAGGACATCACCACGGGCTCGCGTCAGCTGGTGTCTGCCAAGTCAAAGGGTATCAACGGTGCCCCCGCCTGGTCGCCGGATGGCAGCAAGCTCGCCATGGCACTGTCCTTCGTCGGCAATCCCGAAATCTACGTGCTCGACCTGGGCAGCCGCCAGGAGACCCGCCTGACCAACAACCTGGCGATCGACACCGAGCCTCGCTGGACCCCGGACGGTCAGAGCATTATCTTCACCTCCGACCGTTCCGGCCGTCCGCAGCTCTACCAAATGCCGGCCAGTGGTGGTGGTGCCGACCGCATTACCTTCCAGGGTCAGTTCAACGCCAACGCCTCGATCAGCTACGACGGCAAGCAGATCGCGATGGTGCAGGGCAACGGGAACGTGTATCGTATCGCCATTATGGACCGCAGTCTGGGTGGGCAGGTGCGCTTCATTTCGCCGGGTCCTATCGATGAAACGCCGAGTTTCGCGCCTAATGCCAGCATGCTGTTGTATGCCGCTACCGAAGGACGCCGCGGCGTGCTGTATGCCGTATCGGCTGACGGCCTGGTGCGGCAGCGCCTGGTGCTGTCCGACGGCGATGTCCGCGAGCCGGCTTGGGGTCCCTACCGGGAGCGTTGAACAGTTCATGCCGTGACGCGTAAGCGCCACGGCCATGTGATTCGGGTGTGAACGTATAAACGACACCCCGGATCAAACAGCTTGTCGGTCGCGGCAATGCGTCGCAGTCGGCGGGTCAGGCGGTGGCGAGACAGCGCACCGCCGGCACCAAAATGTCAAAATAACAGCCGGTTGACCGGCGATCACTGTCCCGAAACCGCAATCATTACTGACTGTCGGAACTCAAACCTGTTTGAAGGAACGTCCACCATGAATAAGACCATTCGCGTTGCCCTGGTCGCCCTGCTTTGCGTTGGCGCGGCCGCATGCTCGAAGAAGCAGGAAGTCAAGCCGCAGCCGCAGCCTGAGCCGCAGCCCATGACTCAGCCGGCCCCGACCAGCCACAAGTTCACCCCGGCCGATCTCGATACCGATGCCTGCCTGCGTCAGCGCGTCGTGTACTTCGATTTCGACAAGGACGAGATCCGTCCTGAGTTCCAGCAGATCATGCAGTGCCATGCGAAGTACCTGCAGGATCGCCCGATGGCTGCCATCCGTCTGGAAGGCCACACCGACGAGCGCGGCACCCGCGAGTACAACCTTGGCCTGGGTGAGCGCCGCGGCAACGCCGTGTCCAACGCCCTGCAGTCCAATGGCGGCTCGGCCAGCCAGCTCAGCGTGATCTCCTACGGCAAGGAAAAGCCGGTGTGCCGTGAGCACAACGAGGATTGCTGGAGCAAGAACCGTCGCGTCGAGATCGTTTACACGGCGAAGTAATGAAGAAGCAGCTGGCTAAAAGTTTCACAGCCAGGATCAGCATGGCGGGCGCATTAGCGTCCGCCATGCTTTTTGCTGTTCCAGCACTGGCACAGGATTCCCGCTTGAGCCTCGCCGACCGCGTGTCGCGGCTCGAGCAACAAGCGCAAAACCAGAATCAGGGTGGCGTCGGCCTCGTCAATCAGGTGCAGGCACTGCAGTCGCAGGTGCAGCAGCTGCAAGGTCAGATCGAGGAGCTTCAGCATCAGCTGCAGCAGCTCGACGACAAGAACAAGGCGCAGTACACGGATCTCGATTCGCGCCTGGGCCGCCTTGAAGGCGGCGCTGGTGCACCAGCGGCCAATGCCGGTGCTGTTGCAGCCAATGCCAATCCGGCGCCCGCGGCGAATGCTGCGCCGGCCGCCGCGGCTGCGGCGGCTCCGGCCACGACAGACGCGAGCAAGGGCAAGAACGCGAAGGCCGCTGGCGCCGCTGCTGCGCCGGCCAACGCCGCGGGTGCGCAGGCTGCTTACGACGATGCGTTCAAGGCACTGCGTGGCGGCGACTATGTGACGGCCTCGCGTGGCTTCCGCACCTTCATCCAGCAGTACCCCGACAGTCCCCTGACGCCCAATGCCTTTTACTGGCTGGGCGAGTCGTACTACGTCACCATGAACTACCCGGTGGCAGTCGAGGCTTTCCAGCACCTGCTGAGTCAGTTTCCGCAGAGCGAGAAGGCCCCCGATGCCATGCTCAAGCTCGGTTACAGCCAGCTCGAGCTCAAGCAAGTCGATGCCGGCAAGGCTACGCTGAAAGACGTTTCCACCAAGTTTCCGGGTTCCAACGCTGCCAAGCTGGCCCAGGAACGCCTGCGCCGGCTCCAGCTGCAGCCGGCCAATTGAGGTTGTAGTTGTGAGTAGTAATGCGAGCGTGGCGCCCACCACCTCAGCGCAGGCATCGACCGAGCGCTTGCGCATCACCGAGATTTTCCACTCGATCCAGGGCGAGGCCGATGCGATCGGCTGGCGCACGGTGTTCGTGCGGCTTACTGGTTGTCCGCTGCGCTGTGTGTGGTGCGACACCGAGTATTCGTTTTACGGCGGCGACTGGCGCGATATCGACGACATCGTCACCGAAGTGGCCTCGCATGGTGCCAGGCATGTCTGTGTGACCGGCGGCGAGCCATTGGCGCAGAAGCGTTGCCTGATCCTGCTCAAACGCCTGTGCGATGCCGGCCACGACGTGTCGCTGGAGACTTCCGGCGCGCTCGATGTGTCCCAGGTCGACCCGCGCGTACGCAAGGTGATGGATCTGAAGGCGCCCGATTCCGGCGAAAGCAAGCGCAACCTGTGGTCGAACCTCGACCTGCTGTTGCCGCACGATCAAGTCAAGATCGTCATTGCCAGCCGTGCCGACTACGAATGGGCGCGCGCCATGCTGGCCGAGCATCGGCTGATCGAGCGCTGCATGGTGCTGTTTTCACCGGTGCACGGCGCCATCCAGCCGCGCGAACTGGCGGAGTGGATCATCGAGGACAAACTCGACGTGCGCTTCCAGATGCAGCTGCACAAGCTGCTGTGGAACGACGAACCGGGTCACTGAGCTTGTGCGAGGCCATGCCCGCGCCCGTGTTTTGCCGGCGGTCAACGCCATGACAAAGGTTTTCTGCGCGCTGGCCTATCTTGCCGGTGGCGTCTTTCGGCCGGTGACCGGCCTGACTTGGATGGATGTAACGCATGTCACAGGAATCCCCCCGCAAAGCCGTCGTGCTCGTCTCCGGCGGCATGGACTCGGCGGTCACCATCGCCATTGCGCGCGAACAGGGCTATCAGGTGCACGCGCTGAGCGTTGCCTATGGGCAGCGCCACAGCGCCGAGCTGGAGGCTTCGGAGCGCGTCTCGCATGCGCTGGGCGCGGTGGAACACAAGACCGTCCATGTGGACTTGCGCACGATCGGCGGTTCGGCGCTGACCGCCGATATCGATGTTCCGCTGGATCAGGTCGGTGACCAGGGCATTCCGGTCACTTATGTGCCCGCGCGCAACACCATCATGTTGTCGATTGCGCTGGGCTGGGCCGAGGTGCTCGGATCCAGTGACCTCTGGTGCGGCGTGAACGCGGTGGACTATTCCGGCTATCCGGATTGCCGTCCTGCCTTTATCGAGGCCTTCGAGCATCTCGCCAATATAGCCACCAAGGCCGGTGTGGAAGGGGCAGGCATCAAGATCCACGCGCCGTTGATGCGCATGAGCAAGGCGGATATCGCACGGGAAGGCCAGCGCCTGGGGGTGGATTTCTCGATCACCGTCAGCTGCTACCAGGCGGATGCCGAAGGCCGGGCCTGCGGCCATTGCGACGCCTGCCGACTGCGTGCACAAGGCTTCATTTCGGCCGGCTTGCCCGATCCAACCCGCTATATCTGAACGCCGTTGCTTGTGCCTTTGGCGCTAACTCAATAAAATTGCGGGCTTGCCTTTGAAGATGGGCCGTTAGCTCAGTCGGTAGAGCAGTAGACTTTTAATCTATTGGTCCCGAGTTCGAATCTCGGACGGCCCACCAAAGCATTCAGGGACCTGCGGAAACGCAGGTCTTTTTTTTGGCCGCTATCTCGACCCGGCGTGAGCGATGGGTCGATGACGCGGCATGCCGGGGCGCGATCGATCGGTGGGCTCAACCCGCCTGACGCCAGGCCGCCGAGGCGCGGCTGCGGCTGTTGGATTGGCGCTCCATCGCGGGCATGCGGGGAAGGTCGAACCAGAACGTGCTGCCTTGCCCGGGCTCGGAGCGAAGGCCAATGCGCGTGCCCAGCAAGCGGGCGAGTCGCTCGGCGATGGCGAGGCCAAGGCCGTAACCGTTGCGGCGCTCGTTTTCCGCGGTCTGCAATTGCACGAACTCTTCGAAGATACGTTGCTGGTGGATGACCGCGATGCCGGGTCCGTTGTCACGCACCTCGATCCGGATGGCCTGGCCGCGACGTCGCGCAGCGATCAGCACGCGACCGCCCGGAGCATTGGCGATCGCGTTGCTGGCCAGTTGATAGAGCAGGCTGGCGGCGACATCGGCGTCACCGTGCAGTCGATGCTGGCTACCCCGCCAGGACAGCGCCACGTGTTGTTGCGCCGCTTCGTGATTAAGCGAGGTGCGGTCACGCATGAACAGTTCCGCGGCAGTGAACCCTACGGGCTTGACGGCAATCACGCCGGCATCGAGCCGTGATATTTCCAGTAGCGCGTCCAACAAGCGTGTCATCGACGCGATGCTGGTGCGCATCTGGTGAAGCATGGATTGCTGCTCGTTGTCGGCATCCGTGTCGAGGCCGCCGGCAAACAACTCCAGTGCCTGCAGCGGCTGGCGGAAATGATGGCTGACCAGCGCGATGAATTGGGATTTGCTGCGCGTGGCGGCTTGACTCTGCCGCAGACGATCCAACGCTTCGGTGGCGTTGTCGTGCTGGACCGCGCTCCAGTCGCGTTGCTGTTCTTCCTGCAATTCGGACAGGCGCTGCAAGGCCTGGTTTATGCGCGACAGCTCTGCGCTGCCCGGCTTGCTGTCGGCAGCGGGGCGCCGGCTGTTGATCAAGTCGTGCAGCGCTCCCTCGATATGCGCGAGAGGTTCGAGCACGCGATTGCGCAGCGTCACGCGCGCCAACCATGCGAGGATCATGACGCCGGTGCCGCAAAGGCCGCCGAGCAGCCACACCAGGCCCTGGGACCGATGCAGTGCGCGCGGGTCGATCTGCATGCTCAGCCAGGAAGATGCGCTGCCATGCTCGGCCAGTTCGCTTCGATAGGTCACGCCATCGTGCGTGAGTGCTGTGCCACTGCCCCAGAAACTACCGTCAGGACGATGGAGCTCGACCCGTCGCAACTGGTCTGCCTGGCCATCGTGCAAGGCCCGGTCCAGCGTCGCCTGCGGCGACGCGATGCCCTCGCTGCCCAGTTGGTTGGCGAGGCGCTCCATGCGCAAGGTCACTGCCGCGTCGGCGCGTTCGCCGAGGTTGTGCGCTTGCTGGATGCACAAGGCGAGGACGAGTGCCAGCGCGGCGATCGTGCTCGGCATGATGGCATCGATGAACAGGCGGGACAGCAGCTGTGCACGCTGTTCCATGGGTCAGGCCTCCACCGGTGGGTGGCTCGATGGAGGCGGCGCCAGGCATGGCTCGGGAGTCTGTTGACGGTGCATGACGTGAGCCGGTTGCATGATTTTTGACCCGCAGCAGGAGAGCAACGGAGACGATCATCCTGGAAAGGCCCCGATGGAGGCCACCCTGCATGAAACTGTAAAGAATCGGATGAGACCCGGCGATACACATTTCGTTCTAGCGCGAGGTGCCATAGGACGAACGGTCTATCCGCACGGCCGGCGGCTTTTGCGGGTGTGCACGCAATGCCATGGCGGCGGGCGCACGGCCCGGTCGAGCCTTGTTGCATGACGCGGAGACGATTTGGCGTTACCTTGCAAACCCGCACGGCCCGTCGGCCGCATGGAGATCGTCATGTCCGCTCGTTTTCGCTTTCTGCTTGCCCTTTCGTTGCTGAGTGTCACCAGCGTGGTCCTTGCCCAGGACATCCCCGCCAACATGCCCAAGCGCAAGCCCGGGCTGTGGGAAATGCAGACCACCGGCATGGGCGGGCGGCAGCAGACGACGAAGCTGTGCCTCGACGCGGATACGGATCGGGCCATGTACAAGATGGGTTCGCAGATGAGCGGCCAGAAGTGCAGCAAGTTCAACATCGACGTGAAGGGCAATAGCGTGGTGTCCGACGCCGTCTGCAAGGTCGACGGCCCCAGCGGCCCCGTGAGCATGACCAGCCATAGCGAGACCCAGTTCGATGGCGACACCTCGTATCACACCGATGGCCACATAAGCTACGACCCGGCTCCCGCGGGCATGGGCCAGATGGCCGTGAGCAGTACCGGGCGCTGGGTCGGGCCATGCGCGGCCGGCCAGAAGCCTGGCGACATGATCATGCCCAACGGACAGACCATGAACATCAAGGACATGCATCCCTGATACGGGCCTGACGGGCGTCCGCCAGGACGCCCGTGGGAGCGACTTCAGTCGCGACGGCGGCTATCGAGGTAAGTGTTTATCGCGACTGAAGTCGCTCCCACGTCGAAGGTCGTGCGAGCTTCCCTAAGGAGAGGGTGGCTGCATGAGCTGGTGTATCAGTGCCTCGTGCTCGACCGCGATTTTCCGCAGGCGGGTTTGCATGGCCGCGTCGCTTACCCATTGCGCACTGTAGACGCGACGCTTGTCGAGGTTGAACTCGATGTCCGCAAACGGCACCAGCGTTTCATTGCCGGCGGGCGAAAAGCCGCTGATGTCGTGGATGAGTTGCAGCTTGGCCAGTTCCGCGGTGCCGTTCTTGCCCTTGCCGTACGCGGTCAACGCAGCTGCGATCCGTCGGCGCAGCTCCGACGGCAGGTCGGTGCGTATCACGATGACGGCATGCGGAATCAGGCTGGACGTCCATATTACGCGTAGCCGCTCATATTGATCGGGAAAGCGCTTGGCGAAGCGCTCCAGGTCAGCGGTGTTGTTGGTGGCGACATCGACCTCCTTGTTGGCGACCGCCAGCGCGTTGTTCTGGTGGTTGTCCACCGAGACGCTTGCAAAAAAGGTATCCGAGTCGAGCCGGCGGTTGGCGAATACCTGTGTCTCCGGCACCAGATAGCCAGAGACCGACAGCACCTCGCCTCTTGCGTAACGCAGGCGGCCCGGCTGACGGAACATGTCATCGAGGCTATGCAGCGGCGAATCCTTCTCGACCAGCAGCACGGAGTAGTAGCCGCGCGGACCGCTGCTTCGAGTGAGCTGAGCGATCACCTGCATGCGGTTGCGGGTGACCGCTTCGAGCGCCAGGCGGCCGGACACGAAGGCAAAGTCGACACGTTCATCCGACATCGCCTGGGCTAGCCCTTCGTAGGTACTGACCGAGAGACTGCGGACCGGCAGACGCAACGTGCGGCTGAGGTCGTCGAGCATGGGGCGCCATGCTTCCAGTGATTCGGAGGGCCCGCCCATCGGCAGGATGCCGAAGGTCAGCGCGCGGATATGGGTGTTGGCCGTACCCCCGGGGTCAGCAAAGGACGCTTGCGGGCCAAGCATGGCGCAGGCGAGCAGACCGACCAGGACCAGGCGGACGCGCAGGCCTGCCCGGATCGAGTATCGCCCGTGGCTTGAGATCCACCCCTTCAGCAACGCGCTATCCCCCTGGAGACCGACGCATGCCTGTGGCCGGAAAACGGCGAGGCAGTACGCCATCCCTCTGCTCGCGCAGCATACGCTGCCGCTGTCAGCGACAGGTGAAAGGCGTCAGATGCCGCTTATGCGCCTGGAAGCCACCACGGCCTCGACCCGGTTGCGCACGTTGAGCGCGCGGAAGATCGCAGCGAGATGAATTTTTACCGTGCCTTCGCTAATGCCCAGGTCGCGGGCGATGAGCTTGTTCGGCTTGCCCTGCGACAGCAGGCGTAGTACGTCGATCTGACGTTCCGTGAGTAGCTTGCGCAGCCGTTCTTCGAGCGAGTCCTGGCTGGCCGACGGCGCCTGCCATGACGACGTCGAGGAGGGCATGGTCATGGGGGCGGCCGCCGCGCCGTTGCCGCGCTCCTGCAATAGCAAGGGAGGCACATAGACGCCGCCGGATAGCACCAGCCGCACCGCCGACAACATCACCTCAGGCGAGTAGGCCTTGGGAATGAAACCCTGCACACCCATGGCCAGCAGGTCTTTCATCAAGCCGGGATCTTCCGAGCCGGACAGCACGATCACCGGTACATCGGGCAGCTGCTCAACCACTTCGGCCAGATGCTCGCTGCCCTGTACGCCAGGCATGGCCAGGTCGACCAGGGCCAGGGTCAGCGAGGAGGCGTTGGGTGCGTGAATCGCCTCGCGCAATTCGGCCATGTCCATGGCAATGACGAACTCGGTGTCCGGGCCAAGCTCGGCCAGCTTGAGCTTGACCCCTTCGACGATCAGCCGATGGTCGTCCGCAATCAGTATGCGCATGTCACTCCCCGTGGCGGCACGCGGAGATCCGATCGCCGCATGCTTGCTTGGAGCAACATAGCCCCACACCGCCTGCGCGGCAACCTCAAGACGCCTACGAATGGCCTAGTCTCAAGGTGATATGGCTGCCTTGCGAGCCGCTAGCGAGAATCGATTCACTGCGATGAGGGGAGTCGCCATGCGTACCGTGAATCAGGTGGGGCAGCGGCGACGCCGTCATGGCGGGCGCGAGGCCTCCCTGCGCGGGCGTGTTCGTGAATGCCCTGGGTTCGTTGATGCCAAGCTCCGCGGCATGCATGATCGCTGGCGCGGCGCGGTCACGACGCTGAAATCTATCCTGCCTGCTTACGGGTGGCCCTAGTCGTCATGCGGTTGCTGGACTATTTTGCACCGCTGTTCGCCTACGGCCTGGCCGTCGATGAGCAGGCCAGGGCTCAAGCCGTCGCTAGCGAGCTTGCGCCGCTCAATGCACGGGCGCGGGAGTTGATCGATCAGGCCCGCAAAATCGCGCTCGCCAATGGCAGGTCGATGCAGGCCGTTGAGCTTGCGGGCTTCGCCGTGGTGGCCTGGTTTGACGAGATCATCCAGCGTCATGAGGCCAAGCGGGATCAGCCCAGTCCGTTGCAGCTGACGCTGTTCCACACCAGTGACGCCTCCAGCGAATTCTTCGAGCATCTCGCCAGGCTCGACAGCAAGGCTGAGGAAGTGCGCGAGGTCTATTGCACGGCCCTGCTACTCGGTTTCGTCGGCCAGTATTACTACGAGAAGGGTGATGGCGGTGAGTTGGGCCGGATCAAGTCGGTCTATTGCCGCCCCTACGCGGCACCTGCCGCGATCCTCCAGGCACTGCAGCGCGAGTCGATCACGCCGCAACCCTACCGCATGCCGGATTCACCGGCTCGACGCATGCCGGGGCCCTGGACGGGCAGGCGACCGGCCCTGTTCGTGGCGCTGGGCGTGGTCTTGCTGGTGCTCGTGGCCTTTGTCGCCCCCGTATTCAGCAGCGCGGTGCCGGCACAGGCCTGGTATCTGGCGGGCATCCTGCTGGTGATCGCGGGCATGCTTGCATGGGCAGGATCGCTGGCGTGGCATTGGCTGGCCACCACGCGGGCATCTGCCGATACCCATGCCGGATTGGACATCCGCAGCCTCTGGACCGCGCTCAAGGATGCCTTGCGTCGTGTGCGTGGCACGATCCTTCACCCGTTCCGGCGCCGTGGCAAATGGCGCCAGCTGTCTCGTCATCCCTGGCTTATGTTTCTGGGTGACAGCGGGGCGGACGTACGGGGCCTGCTGCAGGCGGCGGCCCAGTCATCTCACGGCCGGCGGCTGACCGGCGACGCCGCGTCGACGAACGGGCACTGGTGGTTGTTTCGATCCCTGGTGGCTATCGAAATGGACCCGCGCCTGGCCCAGGCCGGCGAGGATACCCAGGCGCAGGACCTGCTCTGGTCAGAGGCGTTGACACGCCTGGCGCGCGAACGGCGCAAGTTGCCGCTCGATGGCGTGGTGCTTGGCGTTGCCGCACAAAGCCTGTTGGGTCCGGCTGCCGACTTCATGGCCACCGCCGCGAGGTTGCGCAGGATGGCAAATGAGGCCACCGAGCGACTGCACCTTCAGCTCCCCCTCTATGTCGTGGTGACGGGCCTGGACACGCTGCCCGGGCATGCCTCGTTCAAAGCCGTATTGCCGCCGTCGGTGTTTCGTAAAGTGCTGGGTTGGCGGAAATCCGAGGCCATGCCTTCGGGCAGGTCGGCTGGCCGTATGGACGGCCATTTTGACGAAGCCTTCGAGCGCATGCGCATGATCGGCCTGGCGGCGCTGGCCAAACAGGCCGAGCCGCATGGGCGCCGCGAGATTTTCGAGTTCCGACAGTCCTTGTTCGATCTTCAGCATGGACTGCATGCCTTCCTCGACCAGTTGATGGTGGAGGAGCCCGCTGGCCAACAACGGCTTCGCTGGTGTGGCCTTTATTTCACTGGCGTGTCGCGGGGCGACGCGACGGGCGGCGAATTCGTGGAAGATCTGTTCAACCGGTTCCTGCCCGGCGACCGTCTGCTGGCGCGCAGGATCGCGTGACGCCACGCGTGCTGTCGGCGATACGGTGGCTCAGGCGAGCGTCGCGCGGGCGACATTCCAGGCAACCATCATGGCTTCGCGCAGTTGCTCGGGTGACACCGGCTTGTAGAGCACGGGGATATTGGCGGCCATGATCTCGCGAAGACGATCGCTGCGCGTTTCACCGGTGATCAGCAGGCGTGGGAAGGGGGCGTGGCCATCGCGAAGATAGAGCTGATCCAGCGCCGCCAATACGTCCAGGCCACTTTCGCCGTCACGCAGGCGCAGGTCCGAAATCACGATATCGGGTGGCGTAGGCCACTCTTCGGCCGCCTGCAAGGCCTGTATCCGATCCTCGGCGATGGCGACCTCGCAGCCCCAGCTGCGCAGCAGGTAACGGATGCCGGAGAGGATGGCCGGTTCATCGTCAATCACCAGCACGCGCATACCCGATACATCCATCGGCGCCTCCTCAGCCGGCGTGTCAAAAACCAGCTGCGGTGGGATCTCGGGCAGATGAAAGGAAAAGACACTGCCGCGTCCGGGGTGGGATTTCAGCAGCACCTGCGTGTCCAGCAGTTCCGCCAGGCGCTGCACGGTGGCCAGGCCCAGGCCCAAGCCCCGGCGGGTACCGGTATCGTGCTCGTTGGTGCCGTGACATTCCACCCGGTAGAACTCGTCGAATACGCGCGCCTGGTGCTCGGGCGCAATGCCGCTGCCGGTGTCCCAGACGTCAAGGCGAACCGTGCCATCACAACGGCGTCGCGCGACCACCAGGACGCCGCCCTTGCTGGTGTAGCGCAGCGCGTTGCTCACCAGGTTGTTGAGAATGCGCGACAGCATGGTGCGGTCGCTGCGCACCCATACGTCGGTAGCGCGCATGATCAGCCGCAGCCCGTGCTGCTCGGCAATCATGCGGAAGTTGCGGCTGACTTCCTGCAGAACCTGATCAAGCGAAAATTCCGTGATCTCGATCTGCATCGCGCCGGTTTCCAGACGCGAGAGATCGAGCAGCTCGCTGAACAAGTGGTCGAGTGCTTCCACGCATTCCTGGATGTGTGCGATGCGATCCAGCCGCACCGGGTCGCGCTCGTCCACCGCCAGCGACGATGAGAACAGCGTCAAGGCATACAAGGGTTGGCGTAGATCGTGCGACGCGGCGGCGAGGAAACGCGCCTTGGCCACGCTGGCCGCTTCAAGCGCCGCGTTCTTTCGGGCGAGTTCCACGGTCGCGTGTTCGATCTCCCTTTCCATGCTGAGCTGTACGTCGAACAGCGCCAGCGCAGCACTGTTGAATCCGCGTTGCAGCTCACCAATTTCCGACTGGTCGGTGACCTCCACTTCGACGTGGCGGTCGCCGCGACCGAGCTGGTGCACCGCCGCGACGAGGCGGCGTAGCGGCGCACTGATCCAGCGCGCGGCCTGCCACGCGAACACGGAGGCCACCAGGAGGCTGACGAACAGGGCGATCAACGCATTGCGCAGGCTGGCCTGTTGCGCGGAGATGGCATCGCTGAGGCTGACATCCACCAGCACCGAACCGAGCACCGGTTGTCCGGGCTGGTCGCTGTCGACCACATCGCGCACCACGGTCAGGCTTTCCGTCTTGTCCGAGCCGCTGCGGCCCAGGCTGTCGGCGAGGATCTCGCCATCGGCCGCGCGGATCTGCACACGCGCCACATGGGGCAAGTCGCCGATCGATTCGGCAATTCGCACGAGCTCACGGCGCTGCATGTCGCGCAAGGGGGTCGTGGACACCGAGGCCGCCTGCGTGGCGATGGCGCCGGCGGTGTTCTGCGCCATGTCGCGCAAGGCGACTAGCTGGCTCTGGGTGAGCATGGTGACCAGCAGGGTGGCGGTCACCATCGTGGGCACAAGCGCGACCAGCGCGAATCGCTGCATCAGCGACGTGCGCCGCCACCACCGAACCGCCCGGGAGTTCGCCCCTGCACCCATTGGCCGTCACCCCATTCGGCGTTTCGTGCGCCGATAGACGCAGAGCCTAGCGCGATTTGTTGAGTAGGGCAGCTATCCTCTTGGTCGAGGGCATACCCCTCATTGGTCGTGGGTATTCGCTGAGGCCGACAGTCCGCTCCGGCGTCGGCGGCTGATACGTTCGGCCAGCAGGGGCAACAGCGCCAGCAGGCCGATGGCGCTGAGCGGCATCCACACCGCGCGCTGCATCAACAGGCTCACGCCAAAGTGGCCATGGCTGCGGGCAAGTGCCTCGCCCAGGCCGGCCCCGATGGATGTCTCGAAGATCAGGGAGACAGTGCCGCCCAACCAGCTCGCACCGAGGAACAGCCACAGCGGGCAGCGCAGCCATGCCAGCGCGACCGTCACCAGGCCAAACGGCGCCACCGGCACGAAGCGCAGGAACATGGTGTAGGCCGTGGGATGACGTTCGAAACCGTGGTGCAGCTTATCGACCAAGGCCGGCGGGTGCTTGCTGCCGGTGCCGAACGCGTAGCGGCTGGCCAGGAACAGGATCAGGGTGCCCAGGGTGAGCCCGATGGAGGAATAGATGCTGCCCTCGAGCGTGCCGAAGGCGAAGCCGCCCGCCATGATGATGATCACCGTGCCCGGGATGCCCGTCGACATGGCCAGCGTAAGCAGGCCGATATAGGCAAGGCGACTAAGCCAGGGACTATCGGCGATACCCGCGCGCAACTGGGCCTGGTGCGTCACCAGTTGCTCGGGGTGCAGGCGATCGAGCACGCCGGAGCTAAACAGCACGATACCGGCCAGCACCAGCAGGATCAGCGGCAACGAGGCGCGCAGGCGGCTCAATAGGGCTGCCCGCTGCGGCCGTAGGCGGCCAGCACGCCGCGCGCCTGCTCGCGCAGGATATCGCGGCGTACGGTGATACCGCGGCGTTCGAGTTCGCCCGTCCAGTCGGCGGGCAGCGGACCTTCGTCGAACGCGGTGAGCTCCTCGACATCCTCCGCGCGTGCGCCGATCAACAGTTCGTCGACACCCGCCCATACGGTCGCTCCGTAGCACTGGCAGCAAGGCTGGGCGCTGGTGGCAAGCGTGTAGCGCCCACCGTCCTCATTGATGCGGTAGCTGGCCAGGCGCTGCTGGGCGCTCATAAAGGCCATCATCTCCGCGTGCGCGACGGAGCAGATCTGCGGCACCACGCGGTTGACGCCCACGGAAACCAGGCGTCCATCCGCATGGAACACCGCCGCGCCAAACGGGCCGCCGTGACCGTGCTCGATATTGTGACGTGACAGTTCGATGGCGAGCCCCACGCGTTCTTCGTCGGTGATGTAGCGCTTACCGGTGTCGACCACGTCGCCGATCCACGGCGGCAGGGTCAGGTGAATCTGCAGGCGCAGCATGCGTAACTCCTTATCGGGCTTCAGCCCGCCTGCTTGGCCCAGGTGTCGCGCAGCGTAACGGTACGGTTGAATACCGGCGCTTCGGCGCGATGGTCGATGCGATCGGCCACAAAGTAACCGAGACGCTCGAACTGGTAGCGCTGTTCCGGGGTGGCGTTCGCCGCCGCCGGCTCCAGCCAGGCACGCACCACGCGCTTGGCTTCCGGGTTGATGTGCTCGATCCAGCTTTTGCCGTCGCTTTCATCATCCGGGGCCGCCACGTTGAACAAACGGTCATATACGCGGACCTCGGTCGACACGCCATGTTTCGCGCTGACCCAGTGAATAGTGCCCTTCACCTTGCGGTCGGCACCGGGCATGCCATGACGCGACGCGAGATCGAGCGTGCAACGTACTTCGGTGACGTTGCCGTCGGCGTCCTTCACCATCTCCTCGCACTTCACGATGCCGACGCCGCGCAGGCGCACCTCGCCTTCGGGCTTCAGGCGATGGAAGCCCTTGGGCGGTACCTCGGCGAAATCCTCGCGCTCGATCCACAGCTCGGGGGAGAACGGCACTTCACGCGTACCGAAACTCTCGTCCTTGGGATGGTTGGAGAACACCAGCGTCTCCTGGTGGTCCACCGGCAGGTTGGTGATGACCAGCTTGAGCGGGTCCAGCACCGCCATGCGGCGCGCTGCCGTGGCGTCCAGATCTTCGCGGATGCAGTTCTCGAGGATCGAGTAGTCGATGATGCTGTTCTGCTTGCTCACGCCCAGGCGCTCGATTAGCAGGCGCAGGCCGGCTGGCGTGAAACCGCGACGACGCAGGCCGCGCAGCGTGTTCATGCGCGGATCGTCCCAACCGTCCACCAGGTTCTCGTTCACCAGCTGGGCCAGCTTGCGCTTGCTGGTGATGCTGTAGGTCAGGTTGAGGCGCGAGAATTCGATCTGTCGCGGCTTGTCGGGCTCGGTGCGGAAGCCGCTCTCGCGCAGGTGCTGCCATAGCTCCGGGTGGTTGACCAGATCGACCTTGCCGACGAACCAGTCGTACAGCGGACGGTGGTCTTCGAACTCCAGCGTGCACAACGAATGCGTAATGCCTTCCAGCGCATCGGACAGGCAGTGCGCGTAGTCGTACATCGGATAGATCGGCCAGGCGTCACCAGTGTTCTGGTGGGAAATCTTGCGAATGCGGTAGATCGCCGGGTCGCGCATGTTCATATTGCCCGACGTCATGTCGATCTTCGCGCGCAGCGTCTTGGCGCCATCGGCGAATTCGCCAGCGCGCATGCGACGGAACAGATCGAGGTTCTCTTCCACACTGCGCTCGCGGAATGGCGAGTTGCGGCCCGCTTCGGTCAGCGTGCCACGGTAGGCGCGCATCTCTTCAGCGTTGAGGTCGTCCACATAGGCGACGCCGTCCTCGATCAGCTTGATCGCCGAATCGTAGAACACCTCGAAATAGTCCGAGGCATGGCGCAGGTCGTGCCATTCGTAGCCGAGCCACCGCACGTCGTCCTTGATGCCCTCGACGAACTCGGGGTCTTCCTTGCCCGGATTGGTATCGTCCAGGCGCAGGTTGCACCAGCCGGTGAACTCCGCGGCGATGCCGAAGTTCAGGCAGATCGCCTTGGCGTGGCCGATATGCAGGTAGCCGTTGGGCTCGGGCGGGAAGCGCGTGCGGATAGCGTGGTGCTTGCCGGTGGACAAGTCCTCGCGAATGATCTGGCGGATGAAATCCCGCTGGCCATCGGCCCGTTGACCCTCGGTCTGCGGTGCGGCGGACGAGACAATGGGTTCAATGGCGGCATTTTCGGTGGACATCGGGACTCGTAGCTCGTACACGGTGGCGGAAATGGGCCAGTTTACCCTGTCCAAGGTGGTGGTGTTTTGTGGGGTTTCAGCGAGCCCTCAGCCGCCCCGAAGGCTTTGTCGCGCACAGGGTGCGCTCCTACAACTGGCTCAAAAGGGCATCACCTCATCATCACGCTCAAGCAAAAACTTGCCCCCCGCCCCCCACCGCGTTAGCGTGCCCCCATGCGCATCGCATACCGAGCTGAAACCCTGATCGACGCCCACCTGGTGAAGGACGCCCTGGAGCGTGCCGACATCCCTGCGTTTATCTCGGGCGAATACCTGACCGGGGCGGTAGGGCAGCTGCCGGCGCTGGATTACGTGGCCGTGCTGGTGCCCGAAGCGAGCCTCGATGCGGCCGAGCAGATCGTGCGAGAGGTCGAGCGCACCCTGGCCGAGGCCCGCCTCGCCATGGACGAAGCGGACGACGATACGGACGCCCCGCAGCCCGCTTTCTGCTGAGATGGCGCCGTCGATTTCGGCGCTCCGTTGCTCGAACGCATGGCAGGACTGGGCCAGCGTGGCCCTGGCTCTGGGCGGTATTCTGTTGGGCGCGCAACGCCCCCGTGTGCGGTCATCGGAGTGAATCAGGTGGACAGTTCCAGTTCCTTGACCCAGATCCGCGCGCTGATCCGCGCCGTAGCCGACTTTCCCAAGCCCGGCATCGTGTTTCGCGACATCACGCCACTGCTCGCCGATGCCGGTGGTTTTGCGCGTTGCGTGGACGCGTTGGCCGAGCCTTGGCAGGGCAGCGGCGTGCAGGCGGTATGCGGTATCGAATCACGCGGCTTCATTTTCGGCGCCGCGCTGGCGCAGAAACTGCACGCGGGTTTTGTGCCGCTGCGCAAGCCCAACAAACTGCCGCCACCGGTGGTTTCGGTGGACTATGAGCTGGAATACGGCGTCGATCGGCTGGAGGCGCGTAGCGATGCGCTGCGTCCGGGCGAACGCGTATTGATCGTGGACGATGTACTGGCCACGGGCGGCACGGTAGCCGCGGCGCGAGCCCTGGTGGAAAAGCTCGGGGCGCAGCTGGTCGGTGCCAGCATCGTGATCGAACTGGCCGCTCTGCAGGGGCGCAGCCGCTGGCAAGACGACACGCCGTTGCATGCCTTGCTGCGCTATTGAGCAGGCCTCACGTGGTTTTTGTCGCTGATCTGACGCAGTGGATGGCGCCGAGCCGCTGACGCGACAGCTCAGGGCGTCGCCGGCAAGATGCTCTCGACATAGACCAGCTCGCACGCTCCATCGCCGGTATCGTTGCGCGTCATCGATGTTCGCCAACGCCAGCCGTCGGGGCGGCTGGCATCAACCAGAAAGCCTTCGAGGCGCACCACTTCTCCCGCGCGTACGTGCTCCAGTTCGGTAAGCACGCCAGGGTCGGCAGGGATCATGTGCATATTGGCGCTGGACGTCTCGATCTCCCGGCGTGGAATCGGAAAGCTGTCGACGTGCCAGTGATAGAAGCGGTTGCCCTGGCTGATCTCGATGCTGGCCAGCACGCTGCTGTCGGACATGCGGCCCCAGCCCATCGCGAGATCGATCGGCGCGAGCTTGGCGCCCGCATCGAAGTGGTAGTCCTCGCGGGACAGCACGCGCGCGGTCAGTTCGAAGCGCGCGCGCGTGACGAGCGTGGTGTCACCACGCTGCAGCGAGGTGCCCTGGTCGAGGTCGATTTGTGTGGGTACCTCTGGCGCCAGCACGCCCGCGCCCGGCACAAGCGGGCGCGCCCGCCACCAGTGAGCCGCACCGAGGCCGGCAATCAGTAGTAGCCCGATCAGCAGGAAGCGCGGCATGGGGACTCAGGGCGCGGCGCGCTTGGCGGGTTTGGCTTCGCTCAAGTTCGGCTGCAGCAGCTCCGGCGGCAAGCCGCGGATCACATCGCCGAAACGCTCGAGGAATACACCTAGCGACGAGCTCTTGCGCCACACGAGCGCAATGCGCCGACTCGGCGCGTGACCGGAAAATTCGATCAGGTGCACGTTGTCGGTACGTGCCATCGGTGGCTTGATCGCCAGCGTGGGGAGCAGGGTGATGCCCACGTTCGCCGCAACCATCTGGCGCAGCGTCTCCAGACTGGTGGCGCGAAAGCCGGAGCGTTCGCCGGCACCGGCAAGCTGGCATACCTCCAGCGCCTGGTCGCGCATGCAATGACCATCTTCCAGCAGCAACAGGCTTTGATCTGTCAGGTCGTCGAGTTTCAGCCGCGTGCGTTTGTGCGCCAGCGGATGATCGTCCGGCACGGCCAGCACGAACGGTTCCTCGAACAGGAACTCGGCATGCAAACTGTCCTCGTGCAGGGGCAGGGCGAGCACGCCGACGTCGAGCGAGCCCTCACGCAACATCTTCACCACTTGCTCGGTTTTCTCCTCAACCAGCAGCAGCTCAAGCCGAGGGAAGTGCTTGCGCACCAGCGGCACCAGATGCGGCAGCAGGTAAGGGCCGAGGGTGGGGAAGATACCCAGTCGCAGCGTGCCCGATTCGGGGTCGCGCGTGCGCTGCGCAATCGCCCTGATCTCGTCGATCTCCGACAACACGCCCCGGGCGCGGCGGGCGATTTCGCGTCCGGTTTCGGTCAGCAGCACCTTGCGCGGCGTGCGTTCCACCAGCGCCACGCCCAGTTCGTCCTCCAGCTTCTTGATCTGGGTGGAGAGGGTGGGCTGGCTGACGAAACTGGCCTCGGCGGCGCGCCCGAAATGCCGGTGCTCGGCCAGGGCCACGAGGTAGTGCAGGTCGCGCAGGTTCATGGATGAGCGTCCACACGGATTCGATAGGTGATGTCTATGGATTCTGATGGTATTCATCGATTTGGACAATGCGTGCCATGTCTTCTGGCACTGTGTCTCTCGTCATGGCAGCCCGTAGCGTGGGCGTTTATTTGTCCCAGGAGTGCCCACGCACCATGCGCCGCTTCGTTCGCCCGCTCGTCCTTACCGCCCTTGCCGCTTGTTGCGGTGCCGCCCTTGCCGCTCCGGCCGTCAATGATCAACCGCAAGGCAAGCTGCCGCGCTGGGCCATGCCCGAGTCGTATCAGCTTGATTTCAAGGTCGATCCGCGCCAGCAGGACTTCTCCGGCACCACCACGATCAAGCTGAAGCTGGAAAAGGCGGCCGATCACCTGTGGTTGCATGGTCGCGAGCTGAAGGTCAGCAAGGTCGTCATCACCGACGCAGCTGGCAAGACGCACGAGGGCAAGTACGTGGATGTGGCGCCGAAAGAGGGCGTGGTGCGCATCGATTTCGGCAGCCAGCTGGCGCCGCAGGAGCTGAGCCTGGCGATCACCTATAGCGCGCCGCTCAACCAGCAGCTGCAGGGCTTGTACAAGGTGAGCCACGAAGGCCAGCCGTATGCGATGACGCAGATGGAGCCGATCAGTGCGCGCTTCGCCTTCCCCGGTTTCGACGAGCCGTCGTTCAAGACGCCGTTCGAAGTCCGCCTGACCATACCCAATGACGAAGTCGGCATCGCCAACACCAAGCAGGTGAAGGAAGAGGCCGCTGGTGATGGCTGGAAGACGCTGACCTTCGCCAAGACGCAGCCGCTGCCGACCTATCTGGTCGCGTTCGGCGTGGGTCCGTGGGACGTGGTGAAGGGGCCGGAAATCTCCTCGACCCAGTACCGCGCACAGCCCACGGAACTGCGTGGCATTGCGGCGAAGGGCGAAGGCCATCGCATGCAACATGTGCTGAGCGAAACGCCGAGCATCATCCACACGCTCGAGGACTACTACGGCTTCGGCTATCCGTGGGACAAGCTCGACCTGCTCGCCGCGCCTGACTTCTCCGCCGGTGCGATGGAGAATCCGGGCCTGGTCACGTTCCGCGACTGGCTGTTGCTGATCGATCCGGATTCCCCGGCCAACTACGTGCGCGGTTCGTTCAACGTCACCGCGCACGAGCTGGCGCACCAGTGGACCGGCGACACCGTGACCATGGGCTGGTGGGACGACCTGTGGCTCAACGAAGCGTTCGCCACCTGGATGCAGCAGAAGGTCACCCAGAAGGTGCATCCGGAATATCGCGCCGACCTCGACCGCGTGCGCGGCGCGCAGGGTGCGATGAATGGCGACAGCCTGGTCACCACGCGCAAGATCCGCCAGCCGATCACCGGCAATGGCGATATCGAGACGGCCTTCGACGGCATCACCTACCAGAAGGGTGCGGCCGTGCTGGGCATGTTCGAGGGCTATGTCGGCGAGCCGACGTTCCAGAAGGGCATGCGCGCTTACATCCAGGAGCACAAGTTCGGCAATGCCACGGCAAACGACCTGGTGGCGTCGATCGCCAAGGCGGCTGACAAGGGCCAGGACTTCCAGCAGGCATTCAAGAGCTTCCTCAACCAGCCGGGCGTGCCTTATGTGCAGACCCAGCTGAGCCAGGAAGGCGGCAAGACCGTGCTGCACCTGAGCCAGAGCCGCTACCTGCCGCTGGGCAGCAGCGGCGACGCCAAGAGCATGTGGGGCGTGCCGATGTGCGTGCGCTACGGCACCGCCGATGGCAGCAAGGTGAGCTGCGAACTGCTCGACAAGGCGCAGGGCACCATGGTGCTGGCCGGCGCAAGCAACCCGACCTGGGTCATGCCCAATGCGAATGGCAGCGGCTACTACCGCTTCGCCATGGCCAAGGACGATCTGGCCAAGCTTGGCCAGCAGGTGGACAAGCTCGGCGATGCGGAGCAGCTCGCCTACGCCGATGCGGTGTATGCAAGCTTCAAGCATGGCGATCTGAATGCGGCCGAGGTGCTCGCCGCGCTCAAGCCGCTGACCTCGTCCAAGACGCGCGAAGTGGCCACCGCGCCGCTGGGCAGCTTCAACTGGATCTACCGCAACGTGGCACAGAACGATGCCGAGCGCGCCAAGCTGGCCGAGTGGGCCAAGGCGGCCTATCTGCCGCGCATGCAACAGCTGGGCTATCACCGCAAGCCGGGCGAGGCCGACACCGATTCGCTGATGCGCGACACGCTGGCCGACCAGCTGGCGCTGGTGGTGAAGGTGCCGGAAGTGCGTGCGGAATTGCTCAAGCAAGGTGATGCCGCGCTCAAGCGCAAGCCCGATGGCCGTCTCGATCTGGCCGCTGCCGATCCCGACTTGCTCGGCATCGCGCTTGGCGTCGCCGTGCAGGAGCGCGGCAAGAGCGCAGTCGACGCGCTGATCGCCGAACTGCCGCAGACCAGCGATCCGGCGATGCGCAATGCCATCCTCGGTGGCCTGAGCGAAGTGGAAGATCCGGCGCTGGCGACCCAGGTGCGTGATTTCGCGCTGGTGAAGCAGGTGAAGGTGGGCGAGATGGCCGCGCTTCTGCGTGGCGGTCGCGACACGCGCGCACAGCGCGATGCCTCCTGGGACTGGTCGGTCGCCAACTACGACAAGATCGTGGAGCGTACCGGCAGCTTCTCGGGCGGCCAGCTGCCGAGCCTGATGGGTGGTGGCGGCTGCTCGAAGGAAGAGGCCGATCGCTTGCAGACGTTCTTCAAGACCCGCGCCAAGGACGTCACCGGTGCCGAACGCGGCCTGGCGCAGACCAGCGAGTCGAGCTTGTTGTGCGCCGCGCTCAAGGCCAAGCAGGAAACAACGACCGCCGGTCTCTGAGTCGAGGGCCGGCGCGAAGGCCGGCCGACCTGAAGTCACACCAACGCCGGGCGCTGCCAAGCGCCCGGCTTTTTTTTGCGGCAACCCCTTTCGACCCGCACCGGCGTTGCATGACGTGGGAGCGCAGCACGCGCTCCCTGGCTTGCTTCTACACTGTGCCGACCCGCTCGGGTCGTCAGGGAGAGATACATGCGTCGTCCATGGGAATGGTTGGTGGGACTCATGCTGGTGGCCGCGCCGTTGCTGGCGCAGGACGTGCCGTCCGCATTGCACGATTGGCAGAGTTGGGTATTGCATGACGTGCCACAGCACGCCTGTCCGCTGCTGGCCACACCGGGAGTCGGTGGCGGCAATGCCTGCATTTGGCTGGGACGTCTTGCCCTCGATGTCGGCAAGGACGGCGCACACTTCAGCCTCGATGTACACGTGGACGCCGAAAGCTGGGTGAGCCTGCCGGGCGACGCACGCAACTGGCCGCAGCAGGTCAGTGTCGACAACAAACCCTGGCCGGTGCTTGATCACGAGCAGAATCCGGCGCTGCATCTGGGCGCCGGTGACTACGTCATCCGCGGGGTATTGCCGTGGGATAGCCGTCCAGCACGCCTGCGCGTACCCGAATCCATCGGGTTGGTGGCACTTACGCTGGATGGCAACGCAGTCAACCGGGTCGAACGCCACGCCGACCAGCTCACGCTCGGCGAGGCAGCAGCGGCACAGCGTGCCGTGGACGCGCTGTCGTTGCGGATCTACCGGCGCCTCGCCGATGGCTTGCCATCCAGGCTGGAAACCCAGCTTCAATTCGATGTGACAGGCAGTGCACGCGAGCAGTTGTTGGGCCCGGCGCTACCCAAAGGTTTTGTCGCCACCTCGCTGCAGGGTGAGCTGCCGGCACGACTGGAAAACGATGGACGTCTGCGCGTACAACTTCGCCCCGGACATTGGACGCTTACCCTGGGCGCGCGCGGCACCGAGGTGCTTGAACATATCGGCTTGAGCCTGCCCGCCGAGCCCTGGCCGCGCCAGGAAATCTGGAGTTACGCAGACGACACCGCGTTGCGCAGTACCCGGGTCCAGGGCCAGGCCACTGATGCGGCCCAGGCCGACGTGCCCGGCGATTGGCAAAACCTGCCCGCTTATCTGCTCGATGCCAGCAACGGGCTCGCCGTCGAACAAGGCACGCGTGGCGGCGAAGGCGGCCAGGGCGATCAGCTCACGCTGCACCGCCAACTGTGGCTGGATTTCGATGGACGCGGCTACAACGCAGCCGATCACCTCACCGGTACGTTGCGTCGTAACCAGCGCCTCGACGTCACCGTGCCCTGGCAGCTGCAAAGCGCAGCGCAGGCCGGCACGCCGCTCTTGATCACCGCGAACGGCGATGGGCATAGCGGCATTGAATTGCGCGACACCCAATTGAATCTCAAGGCCGGACTGCGTTTCCCCGAACGCGGTGCGATGCCGAGCACGGGATGGCAGCTGCCGTTGGAAAGCATCGACGCCACGCTACATCTTCCCTATGGCTACCGCTTGCTTGGCGCAGCCGGTGCGGACCGTTCGCCGGATTCGTGGATCGCCCACTGGAGCCTGCTCGATCTGTTCGTGGTCGCCGTGATCGCGCTGCTCGCGGGACGATTACTGGGTTGGCCGTGGGCCCTGGTCGCCGTCGGGTTTCTTGCCTTATCGCAACATGAGTCCGGCGCGCCGCGTTGGACGCTGGCGGTGGCGCTCGCGTTGGCCCTGCTCATGCGTGCCCTGCCGGAAGGGCGGCTGCGGATAGTCTCTCGCATCACGGCTGCTGCGCTGCTCGCCCTGACCGTGCTCTGGACGCTGCCCTTCGCGGTGACCGAGATGAGCTATGCCCTGCACCCGCAGTTGGAGGGCCACAGTGTCGGTGGCGGCTATTCCCCTGCGCCGGGCTACGTCCGCAGGGAGGCTTACGCGAACGATGAAGAGCTGGATCAGCTCGCGGCATCGAACGCACCCGAATCCGCCGCTGCGCCCATGGCGATGATGCAGCCGGCCCCACCCCCTCCGCCCGCTCCACCCGCAGCGGTAGCGGAGATCAGGGCGGGAAAAACGGCGCCCCCGAACGTCCTTCAAGCTGTGACGGTAACGGGCACGCGCATCACTGCCTCCATGACGGTGGGTCAGGAAACGGATGCGCATAGCGTCATCCAGGCGGGCCGCGGCGCGCCGCATTGGGATGTCGGCAACAACTATCGCCTCGGCTGGTCCGGGCCGGTGACGGCCGAGCAGACCACGCGCTTCGTCATTGCTCCGGCCTGGCTGGTGCGTGTGCTGCGCATGGCCATGCTGGCGCTGTTGCTGGTGTTGTTGGGCCGCATGTCGCTTGGCTTGCTACGTCCATGGCAGGGGCAGTGGCGCGGTTGGAGCTTGCGTGGCGGTGCCGTTGCGCTACTTGCGCTGGCCCTGATCCCGCACGCCGCGCGGGCGCAAAACACGCCCAGCGACGAGGTGCTCACGCAGTTACGCACGCGTCTCACCGAAGCGCCGACCTGCGCGCCGGATTGTGCCGCGGTGGCACGTGCGGCGGTGCAAGCGAGCGGCGACAGCGTGGTGCTCGATATGGACATGCAGGCCGGCGCCACCGTGGCCGTGCCGCTGCCGCAAACCGATGCATCCCTGCAGTTGAGCAGCGTCAGCATGGATGGGCACGATGGCATCCTGACGCAGCAGGCCGATGTGCTGCTGCTCAAGCTGGAGCGTGGCGTGCATCGCGTTTCGTTGCGTTATCGTGCTGCGCCAATCGACACGGTCAGCCTGCATTTCCCGCTACGTCCGCAACGTATCGAGTTCAGTGGCGATGCGTGGGCGGTCGACGGGGTGGACGACCATCGCCTGTTGGGCGACAGCCTGAGCTTGAACCGGGTGCGTGCTGCGGCCGATGGAAAGCCGCAAGAGGCGACGGTGCAGACCTTTCCGCCGTACGTGAGGTTGACCCGCACGTTGGTCTTTGGCGTGGACTGGAGCGTGGAAAACACGGTCGAACGCATCGCGCCGAGCGATGGCGGCTTCAGCCTGGACCTGCCCTTGCTGCCGGGCGAGCACCCGTTCGGCGATAACATCCGGGTCCACGACGGCCGTATCGGCGTGACGTTCAATGCGGGGCAGGACCGCATTCGTTGGACGAGCCGCCTCGATACTTCGGACAACCTGGCGCTGACCGCGCCAGGCCTGGGCGATCGCGCCGAGGAATGGGTGTTGCAAGCGGCACCGATCTGGCATCTCCAAGCCAAAGGCGTACCAGCGAACCTCAGCGACGATGGCCTGCGCTACCTGCCGCTGCCCGGTGAAAGCCTGCAGGTGGCGATTAGCCGGCCCCAGGCCATGGCCGGCGATAGTCTCGCCTTCGATGAGGTGATCGTGCGCAGTAGCGCAGGCGACCGCGCGACCGAAACGGTGCTCGTACTCAAGGCACGCAGTACGCGTGGTGGCGAACATGCGATCGGCTTGCCGCCCGGCGCGGAACTGCTGGAGGCGCGCCGCGACGAGGCACCGCTCAGCCTGGCGATACGCGATGGCAAGGTCAGCCTGCCCTTGCTGCCCGGCACGCATCGCTACAGCGTGCGCCTGCGCACGCCGCAGGGCATGTCGGCACGAACGCGCACGCCGTCGTTCTCGCTCGATGCTCCAGCGGCGAACATCTCGCTGCAACAGTCACTACCGCAGGACCGCTGGGTGCTGTGGACATGGGGGCCACCCGCAGGGCCTGCGGTGATGTATTGGTCGCAGCTGCTCGTCTTGTTGCTCGCCGCGTGGTTGCTGTCACGCTATGCACCGACGCCGCTGCGTTTCCATCAGTGGCTTCTGCTGGGCCTTGGCTTCTCGGCTTTTGCGTGGGGCGCGTATGCGCTCGTGGTGGTCTGGCTGATTTTGCTGGGCCTGCGCGCAAGGCATGTGTTGCCCGAACGCTTCGGTGCCAGTTTCAACCTGCTGCAATCAGGCTTGGCGTTGTTGACGCTGGTGGCCTTGGTCGTGCTGGTCTCGGCGGTGCCCAAAGGACTACTCGGCCTGCCGGACATGCACGTGGCGGGCAACGACTCCACCGCCTGGCATCTGAACTGGTTCGCCGACCAGAGTCATGGCGTGCTGCCGCATGCTGGCGTCTTCAGCGTCTCGCTGTGGGTCTACAAGATCGCCATGCTGCTGTGGGCACTGTGGCTGGCCAATGCGTTGATTGGCTGGCTGCGCTGGGGCTTCGAGGCCTGGACTCGCGGCGGCTATTGGCGTCCGCGCAAGCCTAAAGTCGTCGAGCCACCGCCGGTGCCAGTGGCATCGGAGTAACTGCCCTGCATCGCTGCGACGGATGGCCCGTCGCAGCGATGATCTTGCATGACTCAGGCGTCTTCGGCCACGCGCAGGACGAGCTTGCCGGTGTTGCTGCCTTCGAACAGGCGGTTGAGCACCAGCGGTGCGTTCTCCAGGCCATCCTCGATGGTTTCACCGGCCTTGATGCGGCCTTCGCGCACCCAGCCGATCAGGTCCTGTACGGCGCGCTGGCTGTCGCGATAATCGAAAGCGAGGAAGCCGCGCACCGTTAGGCGCTTGACGATGATGACGCTGTAGTCATCCGAAGGCTTCGCACCACTGGTGTAGTTGGCAATGAGTCCGCACAACGCCACGCGTCCACCGTTGACCATGCGCGACAGCACCGCACGCATCACCGGGCCGCCGACGTTCTCGAAGTTCACGTGCACGCCATCGGGCGTAGCGGCAGCCAAGGCCTGCTTCCAGTCATCGGCCTTGTAGTCGACCGCGGCATCGAAGCCCAGGTCATCGATCAAGTGCCGGCACTTGTCCGGGCCGCCGGCGATACCTACGACGCGCGCACCACGCAGCTTGCCGATCTGTCCGGCAATCGAGCCTACTGAACCGGCAGCGGCTGACACCACGAGGGTTTCGCCCGGCTGCACGGGAGCGATTTCGGTGAGCCCGTAGTAGGCGGTGATGCCGCTGAAGCCGCAGGCCCCCAGCAGGGTGGGCAAGGCGACCGGCGGCTTCGGGGGCAGCTTCACCCAATCCTTTGCCCGCTTGTCGTCGACCACGGTGTAGTCCTGCCAACCGACCAGGCCCTGCACCAGATCGCCGACCGCGTACTGCGCGGATCGCGAAGCGACGACGCGTCCTAGCCCGAGTCCACGCATCACCTCGCCGATGGCTACGGGCGGCATGTATTGCGGGATGTCGCTCATCCACACGCGGTTGGTCGGGTCCATTGAAAGGTACAGCACGCGCACCAGGGCCTGCCCCTCGGCGAGTTCGGCGGTGGGTTGTTCGTGCAGTTCAAAATTGTCCTGGCGGACCAGGCCCTCGGGACGGCTTTTCAGCCGCAGCTGGCGATTGACGAATGACATGGATGGCCTCGTGGAAAGGGGTCAGATGGCGCGTGCGCCGCCATCGATCACCAGCTCGGCGGCGGTGACGTAGCGGCTTTCGTCGGATGCTAGATAGAGCACTGCATAGGCGACGTCATCGGGTTCGCCCAGGCGCTTGAGCGGAATGCCTCGCACCAGTTTGCGGGTGGCCTCCTCTTCACCCAGGGCTTCGAAGAACGGCGCCACGATGCCGGTACGGATAAATGCCGGATGCACCGAATTGCAGCGCACATCGATTTTCTGCCTAGCGCAATCCAACGCCACCGACTTGCTCAGCATGGCCACGGCGGCCTTGGACGTGTTGTAGGCGGTGTAGTCCGGATCGACTTTGAAGGCGGCGAGCGAAGAGATGTTGATGATGGATGCCGGTTGCGCATCGCGCAGGTACGGCAGTGCGTATTTGCAGCCCATCATCACGCTGTCCAGGTTGATGCTCATCACCCGTTGCCATTCCTTCAGCGTGATGTTCTCGATGCTGCCCAGCGAGCCGATGCCAGCGTTGTTGACCAGTACCGACAAGCCGCCCATGGTCTGCGCCGCTTGTGCCAGCACCTGCTGCCACACCGCTTCATCGCGCACGTCCTGGGCGGCGGACCATGCAGTCTGCGCGCCGAGTTCGTTATTGATTTCGTCGGCCAGCCTGGCAGCGGAAGCCGCATCCACATCGGTAAGAAATACCTTGGCACCGTGACGCGCGAGCATACGTGCGGCGGCTGAGCCGAGCCCGCCTGCAGCGCCCGTGATGAAGACACACTTGCCGGCGGCACGCGGAGGAGGGGTGTAGGTCATGGTGAGTTCCTTCGGATCAGACGCAGAGATAGCCGCCATCGACGTTCAGCACGGCGCCCGTGGTGTAGGACGCCACATCGGAGGCGAGATAAAGCGCAGCGCCGGCCATTTCCGACGGCTGGGCCACACGGCGCATCGGCACATGGGCCAGCGCCTGCTTGAGAATGGCCGGCGTATTGACCAGCACCGAGGCGAACTTCGTATCGGTAAGGCCCGGCAATAGCGCATTGCAACGTACGCCCGACTCGGCGCACTCGACGGCAAAAGCCTTGGTCATCGAAATCACCGCCGCCTTGGTGATCGAGTAGATGCCTTGCGCGACACCTGGCACCACGCCATTGACCGAAGCGACGTTGACGATGGAGCCGCCGCCGTTCTGCTTCATCAAGCGTGCACCGTGTGTCGACATGTAGAAGTAGCCACGGATATTCACGTCGACGGTCTTCTGGAATACCGACGGCTCGGTATCGAGGATATGGCCGAAGAACGGATTGGTGGCGGCGTTGTTGATCAGGATATGCAGACGCCCGTGCTTCTGTTCGACCTGTGCATACAGCGCTTCGATCTGCTCCATCTCGCCAATATGGCAGGCGATGGCTTCGGCCGATCCGCCCTCCGCCACGATGCCGTCGACGACGGTCTGGCAGTCGGCCTCGCGCCGGCTGGAGACGATCACATGGGCACCATGCACGGCGAGCAGGCGGGCGATTTCGGCGCCGATGCCGCGACTGGCGCCGGTGACGATGGCGATTTTTCCGGTGAGGTCGAAGGTGGCGGAAGCAGTCATGGTCGATACTCACTAGTCGATGAATGAATGAGGGCCGATCGAATCGGCGACGAAACGCGAGTAGGCATTCGCGTGCTCATCGCAAGGTCACCAGGCGCGTATCGTTGCTGCGCTCCAGGTGGGGCCACGTGTTATAGGTCATCAGCGCGGCTCCGCGCGAGCTCAGTCGCAAGCGGGTCACCCCGGTATTCACCAGCGGCCAACTGAGCTTGAAGGTCTGCGCCACGGGCGCTTCCAGCAAGGCATTGGCGATGACCGCGATGGGGCCGCCGGAGGTGAACGCCCATAGGCGCTTTGCGGGATGACGGGACAGTTGCTCAAGCGCATCGAGCACATTCGTGCGAAACGAGGGCCAGGGCACGGTGTACTCCGCATCGTGCTGACCGCCGACCCAGCGTGCGACGGCCTCGGCGAACAGGTGCTGGAAGGCGCGATGCGGATCGGTGGCCTGTTTGAGCTCGGCACGCAAGGCGCCTGGACCGGCGAGGTCCGGACGTTGCCGCGCGAGTATTTCGTGGTGATCGAATTCGTCCAGGCCAGGAAACAGCACGGGTGATGCACTCAGACCGGCCGCTTGCAGACACCATGACGCCGTATCGCGATGACGCAAGCGAGGTCCGGTCGCCACCAGGTCGGGCGCGGGACCCGAGGCAGCCAGCCATGCGCCGAGGAGCGACGATTGCTGCTCACCGATAGGCGAAAGCTTGTCGTAGTCCTCGGCGCCGAAGCTGGCCTGGCCATGGCGGATCAGCAGCAGTTCGCGCATCGCTTACGTCGCCTTGCCGGCGATGATGCGACGGCAGCGTTGGCCCATGTAGCGCGCGGCGTCGCCGAAACCGGCGAACTGCGGGTTGGTGGTCTGCCCCAGCGCGAAGCGGCGGTAGATCTGCTGGATGATCACCATCAGCCGAAACAGGCCGAACACTTCGTAGTAGCCGAAGTTCGACACGTCCAGGCCGCTGCGTTGTCCGTAGTAGGCGATCACCTCGCGCCGCGTGAGCATGCCGGCTTCGTGGGTGGGTTGGCGACGAAACGACTGGAACACCGCATCGTCATCCGCCTGGACCCAATAGGCGAGCGAGCCGCCCAGGTCCATCAGCGGATCGCCGATGGTGGCCATCTCCCAGTCCAGCACGCCGATGATGCGCAGCGGGTCGTCCGCAGCGAGCACCACGTTGTCGAAACGGTAGTCGTTGTGGATGACGCAGCTGGCGTTGTCGTGGGCGGGTTGATTCGCATCGAGCCAGGCGAGGATGTCTTCGCAGGGGTCGGAACCGTCGGTGGCGGCCTGTTGCCAGCGCTCGCTCCAGCCGCTTACTTGCCTCGCGATATAGCCTTCACCCTTGCCCAGGGCGCTGAGGTCCGGTTGGGTCGTGTCGACGTGATGCAGTTCGATCAGGCGGTCGATAAAGCCAAGGCACAGACGATGCACGCGATCGCGATCCAGGCCCAGCGAAGGCGGCAGGTCGCGGCGGAGAATGGTGCCGTCGAAGCGTTCCATGACGTAAAAGTCCTGCCCGATCACTTCAGCGTCGTCGCAGCGCGCAAGGATCGCCGGCACGTACGGATAGCTGGGCTTGAGCGCGCTCATGACGCGTGCCTCGCGCATCATGTCGTGCGCGGATTTCGCCTTGGCGCCGCGCGGTGGTCGGCGCAAGACCAGTTCGCGGTTGGCGTAACGGAGCAGGTAGGTGAGGTTCGAGGCGCCGCCGGGGAACTGCGACACCGCAGGCGTGCCTTCCAGCCCCGCGATGTGTTGCTTGAGGAACGCATCGACGCGCAATGCATCGAACGCATCTTCCTCGCGCACCGGGCGCGTCTGGTCCTGCATGGCGGTCATGCCTGCGTTGCCTTCGCGAGTTGGGCTTTTGCTTCCAGTTTGGCGACCACGGCACGATGCACTTCATCCGGACCGTCTGCCAGGCGCAACACACGCGCGTAGGCGAACAAGCGCGTCAGCGGCACGTCGTCGGACAGGCCGGCGCCACCGTGGATCTGGATCGCCGCATCGGCCGCCTGCTGGGCTACCGCGGGCACCACCACCTTGATCTGCGAGATCAGGCTTAGCGCCGCCTTGATGCCATGCGTGTCCAGTGTCCACGCCGTCTTCAAGGTCAGCAGGCGCGCCTGCTCGATGGCCATGCGCAGGTTGGCCACGATGTCCGCATTACCGCCGAGCTGGAGCAGTGGCTTGCCAAAGGCCACGCGCGAGTGCGCGCGTTCGCAGAGCAAGGTCAGCGCACGTTCGGCGGCGCCAAGCGCACGCATGCAGTGGTGCACGCGGCCAGGGCCGAGTCGGCCCTGGGCAATCTCGAAGCCGCGACCGGGGCCGAGAATGACGTGGTCCAGCGGCAGTCGCACGTTAGTAAAGCTGAGCTCACCATGGCCGGAGGGTTCGTCGTAGTCGTGGAACACCGGCAGCATGCGCTCGATGTGCACGCCAGCCTGGTCCAGAGGACAGATCACCATGCTGTGCCGGCGATGCACTTCGGCCTGCTCGTCGCTCAGCCCCATGAAGATCACGAAGCGGCAGTGCGGATGGCCAAGGCCGGTCGTCCACCATTTGCGCCCGTTGAGCACGATATGCTCGCCATCGACTTGCGCCGTCGCCCGCATATTGGTGGCATCAGACGAAGCCACGTCCGGCTCGGTCATCGCAAAGCCCGAGCGGATCTCGCCATCGAGCAGCGGCGCCAGCCAGCGTTCGCGCTGGGCGGGCGAGCCATAACGATGCAGCACTTCCATATTGCCGCTGTCAGGCGCCGCACAATTGAACACTTCAGGCGCGATGAACGAGTGCCCCATGATCTCGGCCAGCGGCGCGTAGTCGAGATTGCTGAGGCCGCGACCCCCCTCAAGCTCGGGCAGAAACAGATTCCACAGGCCCGCGGCGCGGGCACGTGACTTCAGCTGTTCCATGATGACCGGCTGGCGCCACTGGCGATGGTCGGCACCGCCGGCCAGCTGGGCGGCATAGACCGTCTCGGCGGGAATCACTTCCTCACGCATGAAGCGATCGAGGCGTTCGGTCAGCGCCTGGGTGCGCTCGGAAGGTGAGAAGTCCATGGCGTTCCTCCTGAAGCGGCCAGCCTACGCCCGCGCCACCTGATAATTGAAATGAATATGCTTTATGTCCAGGTATTAGCCGTGTGAATATGTTGACGGTGAGCCGGGTCGGCTCGACGGAGGGTGCCGTGGAGCGCGACAGTCGCATCGATCTCAATCTGTTTCGTGTGCTTGACGCGATCTACAGCCATGGCGGGGTGAGCGCCGCGGCGCGTGTGCTGCACCTGACCCAGCCCGCCGTGACGCATGCGTTGCGCCGCTTGCGCGACCACCTGGGCGATCCGCTGTTCGTGCGCCAGGGCAACCGCCTGCTGCCCACCGAGAAAGTGCGCGCGATGATGCCGGCCGTGCAGGCGCATCTGAAGGGATTGCTCGGCAGCACCCATGCGCAGCCGCCGTTCGACGCGGCGCAATGGCAGATGGAGTTTGTCATTGGTTTTCGCGACATCCTCGAATCGATTGCGCTGCCGTCCCTGATGCGGGATATCGAACACGCCGCGCCGGGCGTGCGGGTGGTCAGTCGCCGTCTCGCTGCCGATGAGGTGGAGCGTGAGCTCAGCGCCGGTGCACTCGATCTGGCGGTGGACCGGCCGCTGCGTGCCGGGCCGCGTATTTCGCGTCGCCATCTGTTGGATGAGTCGCTGTCGGTGGTCATGCGCCGCGATCATCCGTTGACGAGCCAACTGCGTCGCGCCGACTACCTCGGGGCACAACATGTCGTCGTCTCGCCTCTTGGTGAGTCGAACGCGCTGGACCTGCTGCTGGGGCAGAGCGGCATGTTTCGCGAAGTACGCCTGGTCTGCCAGCACTATTTTTCCGCGTGCCAGATCGCCGCCGCCAGCGATTTGCTGCTGACCGTGCCGCAGTCCTATGCCAATCACCTTGCCGGTCTGTTGCCGATTGCCGTGCGCCCGTTGCCGATCCGCCTGAAGGCCTTTCCGATCCTCGCCTACTGGCATGACGCCAAGGACGAAGACCAGGCGCACCGCTGGTTTCGTGAGCGCCTCGTGCAGGCCATCACGCAGGCGATGGAGCCGTCTCAAAACTGACTTGCCGGTGACGCGGATACAGGCGCAGGATGCCAGGACCGGGGCGCACATCTTCACGGCGCGGCGGATAACCCAGGAAGAACCCGGCCGCGCTTGCCGGGATGGCCCATGACGAGGTGTCTTGCATGTCGGATCAGTCCCCATCGCCTGAGCTCGTGTACGACCCTACCGATCCCATGCTGCGCAAGGAGCAGATGTTCCCGCGGCTGAGCCCGGCGATGGTGCGACGTATCGCGGCCTACGGTGTGGAAGAGTTTGTGCCGACCGGCACCGTGTTGTTCCAGCGGGGCCAGCGCGGCACCGACTTCTTCCTGGTGCTGGAAGGCCTGCTCGAAGTATTCGCGACGGACGAGACCGGCAACATCAACATCATCACGATTCATGCGGCGCGCCAGTTCAGCGGCGAGATGAACCTGTTCAACCAGCGCAGCGTGCTCGCCTCGGGGCGCGCTGCCTGCGACAGCAAGATAGTGCGCGTGCGCTCGGAGGACTTCAGGCGCATGGTCGCCTCGGAAGCGGATATCAGCGAGATCATCATGCGCGCCTTCATCCTGCGCCGGGTCGGCCTGATCCGGCAGGGCTTTGGTGGCGTGGTGCTGGTGGGGCCTGGGCACAGCGCCGACACGCTGCGGCTGGAACGCTTTCTGGTACGCAACGGCTATCCGCATAAGCTGATCGATACCGAGGTCGATCCGGATGCGGACGGTTTCGTCGCCAGCTTCCAGCTCAAGAGCGAGCAATTGCCGGTGGTGATCTGCCCGGAACGTTGCTTCCTGCAGAACCCGAGCACCAGCGAACTGGCCGATGAACTCGGACTCACCGAGTCGATCGACCCGCTGCACATCTACGACGTGGTGGTGGTGGGCGCCGGTCCGGCGGGGCTGGCGGCGGCCGTCTACGCGGCGTCCGAAGGCCTTTCCACCCTGGTGGTGGAAAGCCTGGCGCCGGGCGGGCAGGCGGGCACCTCGTCGAAGATCGAGAACTACCTGGGCTTTCCCACGGGGATCTCCGGTCAGGCCTTGGCCGGACGCGCGCAGGCGCAGGCGCAGAAGTTCGGCGCGCGCCTGGCCATCTCGCGCCAGGCGTCCAGCGTCGACTGCACCGGGCAGCCCTTTCGCTTGCAGCTCGACGACGGCCAGACCGTCGCGGCGCGCGCGGTGATCGTCGCTACCGGCGCGCGTTACCGCAAACTCGATGTGCCCGGCTATGCACGTTACGAAGGCGCGGGCATCCATTACGCGGCCACCGCGATGGAAGGCCAGCTGTGCAAGAACGAGGAAGTCGTGGTGGTCGGCGGCGGTAATTCCGCCGGGCAGGCAGCGGTCTTCCTCTCCGGCATCGCGGCACATGTGCACGTGCTGGTACGTTCCGAGGGCCTGGCCGCCACCATGTCCGACTACCTGGTGCAGCGCATCGCGCGCTCCACGGCCATCACCCTGCATACGCGCAGCGAAATCACCGGCCTCGACGGCGACGAACGCCTGCAGCAGGTGACCTGGCGTCATCGCGATACCGGTGCACTGACCACCCGCCCGGTCGGCAACATGTTTGTGATGATCGGTGCGGAACCCTGCACGGAATGGCTGAAGGACTGTCTTGCACTGGATGACAAAGGCTTCGTGCTGACCGGGCGCTGCGCCGAAGGTCACCTGCTGGAGTCGCCGTTTGCCACCACCAAGCCAGGCATTTATGCGGTAGGCGACGTGCGCTCCGGTTCGGTGAAGCGTGTGGCCTCCAGTGTCGGCGAGGGCTCGGTGGTGATCCAGGCCGTGCATCGCTATCTGGCCCCGGACGTCGGCTGAGATCAGGTGCGTTCGATCTACACTGTTCGCCCTTTGCTGGTGGACATCCGCATGCCTGTTCGGTCGATTTCCCTCACGCAGCGTTGTCCGGGTGGGTGGAGCATGCCGCGTGGCTGACGTGCGCCAGTTATTGACCGATGCTGCGCTCCAGCTCGGCGACAGGCTGGAGGCGGAACTGCTGCTGGTTCATGTTCTCGACAAGCCGCGCAGCTGGTTGATTGCGCATGCCGATGACGCGCTGGATGCATCGCATGCCACCGGTTACGCGGCGTTGGTTGAGCGCCGCCGGCATGGCGAGCCCGTGGCATACATCACCGGCCG
>DASXND010000081.1:0-11173 GCA_036495265.1 Dyella sp. | reverse complement strand
AGAAACGCTGGCGGGCATCTTCGGTAGCGTGGCAGGCGATCTGGTACTGAGCCTCGGCGGCTGGGACGGCGTCTACCTCACCGGCGGCGTCTTGCCCATCCTGTTGCCGTGGATCAAGCGTGGCGGCTTCCGCGAACGCTTCGAGGCCAAGGGTCGCTTCCGCGAAACGATGGAACAGGTACCCACGGTGGCGATGGTCCATCCGGAGCCGGGCCTGCTCGGCGCTGCGGCGCTGGCCGTACTGGAAGCGGGCAAGCCCCTGGTCGCTGCAGCGATTAATAGCCGCTCGGCCGAATAGGGCCTCACACTCGGACAAGGATGACTTGCCGATGCCTGTGCTCACTCGTAGTCCCGCCTGAGCAGCTGAACCTGCTCGCTTGAGCGTAAGCGTGCACTATCGACGTAATAGTCGAGCACGCGGATGCCGGTGTGACGGCTGACCGACATCCGATGCTCGGTGTAGAGCGGACCGTGGCGTGTTACGCCGCCTGTAGCGGCCAGCGCGCAACGATGGCTCACCTGCCGTGGCTCGGGAGAGCGATTCACCGCGACGGTATCGGCACACGTTCCCTGCAAAATCAATCCACTTATTTGAATTGTTCCTGACGACTGTCCGTGCAGCGCGACACTTGTCGTGCTCAACGCCATCGCCAGAAGCATGACCGCGCGTTTCATCGTGCTATCCCATCCGTTTGTAATGTTCTGCCATGCCTGCGCATTAGTCGGGCACACGGCAGCTGCGGTCCCCGGCCAGCATCGGCCTGACCGGTGTCATATTCAGTCATGACGTAACCAAGGCCCCGTAAAGGGATTGGGAATCGACAGCGCAGAGACGCGCGACTCCGGTGTTGCAACTTATCGCCTGGTGATCGAGCGACAGTTCAATCGCTACCGTCGAGCACCGGATCTTGTATGAACTATCCAGGCTTGAGGTCGGAGGTGAAACCCCTCTTTCGCGGGGATGCGATGGGGGAACTGGAGCGAGGTATCGGTGGCACCGACGCGTCGCGCGTCAGCATCGAAACGCTGGCGTCGCTCAGTCGATGCCGATCGGCGTAGCGGCATCCGAGGCGCTACCGGCGGCGTCCGCAACGCGCTGGGGTTGCGCCGATGCGACGAGAGCCTCTTCAATGCGCTGGCGCAGCATGGGCGCCGAAATGGGTTTATGCACGATGCCGTAGCCCGACTGCTTGGCGTCCGCCAGCGCCGACGACGACGTTTCGCCGGTAACGACAAGCACCGCGAATGTTCCGTGCATGCGCCTCATCCTTGCAGCCAAAGCGATCCCGTTTTCGTCGTCCCGCAGACGCAGATCCACGATCATCAGATCTGGACGTCCATACTTGACGAACAGCGAAGCCAGTTCCTCCGAGCGGGTGGCGGCGCGCACCTGATAGCCCCAGAGTTCAAGTAGCGCGCGTGCGCCTTGCACAATGTCCACCTCATCGTCCACGACGAAGACGGTGAGATGGCCGCGCGCCGCAACGGCGTCGCCATCGGCGCCCGGCGAAGCGTCGCTGTTACCGCTGGCTAGTTCGACAATGCCGGGAATTCGCAGCTCGATCGTCGTCCCTTCGCCCTCGCGCGATCGAAGCACAATCCTTGCACCGATCAATTCAGCCAGTCGCTTAACGATGGCCAGGCCGAGACCGACGCCCCGCACACGGTCGCGGCCGGGATTGCGGAGTTGATAGAACTCTTCGAAGATTCGTGCTTGCTCGCTCTCTGGAATGCCTACACCGGTGTCCTGGACAGCCAGCACGGCCTCGCTCGATTCGCGTCGCAGCGCTACGGTGATACCCCCCTGTTGCGTATATTTGAAGGCGTTGTCCACCAGGTTACGCAGAATTCTGGAAATCGCCAGAGGATCTGCGTGGACCGCAAGCGGCAGGGTATCGATCTTGAGGCTGAGGCCGTTTTGCTGCGAGACGGATGTGTATTCGCTGCAAACGGAGCTGACCAGGAGGTCCAACGGGAAGGTCTTGGTCATCGCTACGTAGTGACCCATGGACAGCTGCGAAAGATCGAGCAAGCCGTGCACTAATGAGCCCAACGTATGGACGATCTCATCGATCTTCGTGCTGACTTCCCGCAGCGCTTCGGGCGAGGGTTCTGCATTGAGGATGGCACTGTAAAGCGACAGCGCATGCAGCGGCTGGCGCAGATCGTGGCTCGCCGCTGCCAGCACGCGTGAACGTGCCGCCGCGGAATCTTCAGCCAGTCGCATCGCCTGCATGACTTCGGTATGGCTGTGTTCCAGTTTACGGACCATCTGGTCACGTTCGCGACGCACGGCGATGGACCGTCGGA
Source organism: Dyella sp. (assembly GCA_036495265.1). Lineage (GTDB taxonomy): Bacteria > Pseudomonadota > Gammaproteobacteria > Xanthomonadales > Rhodanobacteraceae > Dyella. The sequence continues at coordinate 8,863 of DASXND010000081.1, read as the reverse complement.
GCATGCGTTCGCTTTCGCCGGCAACGCCGATCAGCAGCCCCATATAAAGCATGTCCATCGCGAGCATGGGCAAGGCATGCTGCGGGTACAACCGAAGCCAGCCGACGTCAGCGATCACCAACAAGGCGCCCGAGTAGGCGCCAATGATAAGCCGCGACGCTTGCGCGACGGCAACGCTGCCGGCGGAAGCGGCGAAGACGATGAGTCCAAGCAGCAATTGGTCTTCTACCAGCAACTTGGCAATAAAGAGGAGGCTTGATATGCCGATGCCCGCACCAGAAACGACGGCCAGCGACACCATCTGCCATTCCACCATTCGCAGTGAATACCGGTCCGTCCGTTTGAGTATCCACATGCCGTAGAGCGCTCGCGCGAACTCGGTAAGCAAGATCCACGACGCCCATGCGATGAAGGTCCCAGCAGCGACATGGGGTATTTCAGTGAGAGCCAGGCCCACGATCAAGGCGACATGCGCCAACGGCATGCGTTTCAGCATGCGCGCGTGAAGTTCAAGCCTTTCGCGCAGTACTTCCTGATCGAGCGATGCAGCCGTCAAGGAACTCTCAGCCATGGCGGCGCCGTCGGTGGCTTTGCTGTCATCCATGGTGGCATCCCGAAACTCGTCGGAGCGCTTCATTGGCCTCGGCCAGCCGAGCGGGCGGACCACAATCCAAGCGCAGTGGCCGTCACCACCGCTTCCGTTCTGTTGTTGACCTTCAGCGCGCAGAACAGTGCGCTGATGTATTCCTTGACCGTGTGCTCCGACAGCGCCAACTCCCTGGCGATCGACTTGGTCGGTAATCCCCGACCGAGCGCGCGCAGGACATCGTGCTGCCGACGGGTGAGAACAGGTGCGGCCGTCCCGCTTGGCCCGGAGTGCGCAAGCACGTCGGGCGGCAGATAGACGTTGCCGGCCAGAACCTCCTTCATCGCGAGCGCGAGTGCGGCGGGCGGCATGCTCTTGGGCACGAAGCTCATGGCGCCAACATCCAGACAGGCATGGATCGTGACGGGATCATGCGCTGCCGAAACAACCACGGCGGCGACATCCGGCGCGATCTGCTTCAGCCGGGACAGGCCATCGAGCCCGTACTCGCCTTCCAGATTCAAATCGAGCAGGCAGACGGAAAGATCGGGATGCCTGGTGGCGAGAGCAATGGCTTCGGCAAGCGTCGATGCCTCGAGAACCTCGGCATTGTGCTGGATGGATTGCAGCAGAAGGCGCAGTCCGGCCCGGAACAGCGCATGGTCGTCGACCACCAAGATCTTCACATTCCCTCCTTAAGTCCTCTAAGAGAGTGGCGGAAGGCGTGGCAGAGTTGCCGTCCTTTTGATGTTGGCATGAGATCCGAAGCGGTCGCCATGGGCCCGTGCCGACACGCCGAGTCGGGAAAGACGACTGGATGAATGACGAAGGCGCCGCGCTGACCGTCCTGGAAGCCTTCCGCGGCCGCGCCCTAGTTGGGCATCCCGCGCCAATCGGCGACACTAGCCGCCTGTCAGTGATGGAGAAACGCCATGGCGCACGGTGACACGGCCTTCCTGTTCGATCTCGATGGCACCCTGGTCGACAGCGTGTATCAGCACGTGCTGGCCTGGAAGGAGGCGCTCGATCGCGAAGGCGTCGAGCTGTCGGTATGGCGTATTCATCGCAAGATCGGCATGAGCGGCGGGCTTTTCGCGAACATGCTTCTGCGCGAAACCGGCATTGAAATCACCGAGGAGCGGCTTACCCGATTACGCCAATGGCATGCTGAAGCCTACAACCGGCAGGCCTCGCAGGACGCGGTGCGACCCTTGCCCGGTGCGCGCGAACTGCTCGATTTCCTCACCGCAGAACAGATTCCCTGGGCCATCGCCACCAGCGGGCGCATGCTGACGGCGCAACACAATCTCGAAGCGCTCGGAGTCGACCCGTCGAAGGTGCCAGTGGTGACACGCGATCAGGTGCGCTACGCCAAACCCGATCCCGATCTGTTCATCACCGCGGCAGAGCGGCTTGGCCTGGACGTCCATTACAGCCTCGTCATCGGCGACAGCATCTGGGACATGCTCGCGGCACAACGCGCACGCGCGCTCGGCGTGGGCCTGCTTTCCGGCGGCTACGGCCAGGAAGAACTGGAAGACGCCGGTGCCTTCCGCGTATATGAAGACCCGGCGGACCTACTCAAGCATATCGACGAGGTCGCCGCGCGCCGTTGAGGCGCACGAAGCGCACCTATCGCAGCACGCATGTCAGGTGCGATTCATCGCCACAGGGTCGGCTGCCGTTAGTCTCAACCTCTGTTCGTTGATCGGAGGCCGCCATGCGTCGATATCTCGCCATGCTCCCGCTAGCCACGCTCTCGCTAGCCCTGCTCACTGCGTGCTCGCCAAGCTCACCACCGCCCGAGCAGAAGCCGCCTCAACCAAAGTCTGCGCAGAACGCGCCCGACAACGCCATGCTCGGCTCCGCCGAATGGTATGCCTGGGTCGACAGCCGGGTGCACGTCACCGACGCCGAAGGTCACGGCCCGGACCGCGGCTCGGACGAATGGAATCACGCCGTACAGCACCGGCTAGGCCAGGAAGCACCGCAGCTGCCCGTGGGTTCACCGCAGTGGCAACAAGCGGTGGACGGGCTGTTGCGGGCGCGGCCGTAGGTTTGAAGCTTTCTCCCTCTCCCCTCGGGGGAGAGGGTTGGGGTGAGGGCCAATCTTGCGACGGCGCTTTGTCCAAGCGTGCTTCGTCGAAACCTTGTCGCGAGCACCCGCCCCTCACCTCGGTCCTCTCCCCTGCGGGGAGAGGAAGAAGATCTATCAAGCCGGCGCCAGCAGCGCATCCAGATCCGACTGATCAAAGCTGAGCTTCTCGCGCGTGCCGCCACCTTCGAGCACGGCCTCGGCCAGCTCGGCCTTGCGTGCCTTCAGCTCCTCGATGCGCTCTTCCACGGTGCCGCCGGTGATCAGGCGGAACACGAACACCGGCTTGTCCTGGCCAATGCGATGGGCGCGATCGGAAGCCTGCGCTTCTGCGGCCGGGTTCCACCACGGGTCGTAGTGGATCACGGTGTCCGCAGCGGTGAGGTTCAGGCCGACGCCGCCCGCCTTGAGCGATAGCAGGAACAACGGCACCTCGCCTTCCTGGAACTGGCGCACCGGCTCGGCCCGATCGCGCGTTTCGCCGGTCAGCGTGACGTAGCGGATGCGCTGACGATCCAGTTCGTGGGCGATCAGCTTGAGCATTTCGGTGAACTGCGAGAACAGCAGCACCTTGCGGCCTTCCGCCAGCAGCGCGGGCAGCATGTCCATCAGCAATTCGAACTTGGCCGAATCGCGCACGCCACGCGCCGCCTCCAGCTTGACCAGGCGCGGATCGCAGCAGACTTGGCGCAGCTTGAGCAAGGCATCGAGCACCACGATGCCGCTGTGCGAGATGCCGCGCTGGGCGATGACCTCGCGCAACTCTTCGGCCAGGGACAGGCGCAGGCTCTCGTACAGTTCGCGCTGGCGGCCTTCGAGGATGACGCGCCGCGTGATCTCGGTTTTCGGCGGCAATTCGGAAGCCACCTGCGACTTGGTCCGACGCAGGATGAAGGGTGCGAGGCGGCGATTGAGGCGGTCCTGGCACTCGGTTTCGCGATGACGTTCGATCGGCACGCGGTAGTGGCGACGGAACGCGCCCTCGTCACCGAGCAAGCCGGGTACCGACAGGTCGACCTGGGACCACAGCTCGCCCAGATGATTTTCCAGCGGCGTGCCGGTGAGGCAGATGCAGCGCGGCGCGCGCAGGCTCAGCACGGCGCGGCGTGCCTGCGTGCGTGGGTTCTTCACCTGCTGCGCTTCGTCCAGCACGATCAGCGCGAACGGCTGCTTGCGCAGCGTGACCACGTCGCGCGGCAGCAGCGCATAACTGGTGAGCACGATGTCTTGCCCGCCCAGCTGCGAGAAATCGCCACCGCGCTGCGGGCCATGCAGGGCCAGCACGCGCAGTGAGGGCGCGAAGCGGGCCACTTCCGCCTGCCAGTTTGGAATCAGGCTGGTGGGCACGACGATCAGCGCGGGCTGGGTCAGTTGGCCGCGTTCTTTCAACGCCAGCAAATGAGTGATCAGCTGCAGGGTCTTGCCCAGGCCCATGTCGTCGGCCAGCACGCCGCCCACGCCCGCTTCAGCGAGTGCGTTGAGCCAACGCAGTCCTTCGCGCTGATAGGGACGCAGCTCCACGGTGATACCTTCGGGCACCGCATCACTGGCTCGCTCCGCCGCATCACGCAGGCGCGCGGTGAAGCCACGCAGCGCATCGGGCGCGACCAGCTCGCCGCCGCTGGGCAGTGCGTCGACCAGCTCTTCCAGGCGGCCCGCCTGCACGCGTGGCAGATGCAGTTTGTTGCGCGGGCGCTCGAGATACTCGGCCAGTGGCGCCAGCAGCCCGCGCAATTCCTTCAGGCGCACCGGCACGCGGCGGCGTTCGTCCACCGGCGCGTACCACACGGCGTCTTCCGGCTCGTTCGGCGCGGGGCTGAGGTTGAGCTGATGCTCGGCCAGGGCCTGCGCCACGGCGGGCAGCAGGTTGTGCCGCTTGCCTTCCACCTCGATGCCGATTTCCAGGTCGAAGGCGTGATCGTCGGTGTCTTCGACGGCGTTGCCGTACCAGCGCACCGGCCCTTCCAGCACCTCGAACGGGAAGCTGGGCGCGTAGTCGAGCATGAAGCCCTCGGCTTCGAGCTTGGGCCGCAGCGCCAACCAGCGTGCCGGCGTGTTCACTTCCAGTGCGCCAGCGTAGCCTTTGCCGGGGAAAAGCCATGCATCTTCAGGCAACGTGTCAGCAAGATCCCAGGGCAGACCCTCGGTATCCACGCCCGGCGTGAGGCCGGCGCGCTCCAGTTGCTCCATCGCTGAGAGCTCTTCCGCGCGGCGGCGGATGATTTCGACCAGATGACCATTGCGCACGCGACGCACCAGCGGCTCGCCACCACGGCCAGGCAACCGCTCGCCCGCATAATCGAAGTTGAGACGGGCGTAGGCCAGCGGTGGCGTACCGGCCGCCAGGCGGGCGTGACGAGTGAGCGCGTGCAGGGTCAGCACCGGCTTGGGCGACAATTCGGCGCGACGCATCTCGCCCAGCACCCGCGGCAACGGCAGCCGATGCGCCAACCGGCTGCGTGGCAGAGCATCACGCAAGGTCTGGCTGTATTCGTGCTTCAGCGGCGGCAGGTCCAGCCACTGGGCTTCTTCCAGCGGCGCCTCCAGGTGACCCAGCTCGGCGCGCTCACCGTCCATGTACCACAGGCCATCGATGCGCAGCAGGCGATGATTGGTGGGCAGCGAAGGGAACAATCGCTGGCTGCCATCCTGCTCCATATGCCACTGCCAATTGAGCTGATGCGATTTGCCGCGCGACACGCGCAGGCCGGCGAGGCCGCCCAGGAAACACGGCGAGGTATCGAGAATCTCCGCCAGCAGCGCATCGCCGACATGGCCGGACAGCCGCGCATAGCTGCGACTCTTGCGCAGACTCTGCGGCAGGCCGAGCACGGTGGCGGCAAGACGCTGTTCGTGTGGCTGCAAGGGCCGCTGCGCCAGGTGCTTGCTGTCCAGCGGCGCAGGCCGCACGAAGCGACCGCCCTGCTCGGCCACCGTCAACAGCACCGGCGCCACGTCCAGATGGGCGTAGGGCACGCCCTCTTCAGGCATCACTTCGAGGAAAAAGCCCAGCACGCCCTGCTCATGGGGCGCGCCCACAGCCGCCGACGCCAGCAACTTGCGCCAGACACCAGGCAATGACTCGCCACCGCTGTCACTACGGGGCGCGACCAGGTCGCGGTGCTGTTTATCGTCCGGTGACTGCATGCGCATTCAGTCCGCTAGGGCGACCAAAACATTGAGCTTAGCAAGGGACTTGCACGAGTGCGCGTCTCATCGCGCGGTTTTTGATGCCGGATGATGAGACATGGCTTCACAGCTCAAACGGAGCGTCAAAACGGACCGAACAAGCCTTTCGGATACTCAGGCTTCTGCTGGCGTCCCATCAGCAGCTTGAGGCCCTCGGCCGGCGTGACCTCGCCGTGCAGGACGGCGCGCACGCCGCTGCTGATGGGTAGATCAAGCTCGTGCTTGGTCGCCAGGCGAACCACTTCGTCGGCGGTGAGCACGCTTTCCACCACCTGCCCGATCTCGCGAACGGCCTCGGCGATGCCCTGGCCACGTCCTAGCGCCAGACCCAGGCGGCGATTACGCGAAAGATCGCCCGTACAGGTAAGCACCAGGTCGCCCAAGCCCGCCAGGCCCATCAGGGTCTCGGGGCGCGCACCCAGCGCCACGCCCAGTCGCAGCATTTCGTTCATGCCACGCGTAATCAGGCCGGCGCGGGCATTGAGGCCCAGCTCCATGCCGTCGGCGACACCAGTGGCGACCGCCAGCACGTTCTTCATGGCGCCACCCAGCTCCGCACCGAGCACATCGCTGCCCGAATAGGCGCGAAAGTTCGGCGCGTGCAGCAATACGGCCAGCTCATGGGCGAAAGCGTCATCGTCGGAATGCACGGTAACGGCACTGGGCATACCGGCGGCCACTTCGCGCGCGAACGACGGACCGGTGACCACCGCCGCCGCACGCCCCGGGAACCGCGCGGCCACCAGCTCGTGCAGGAACCGGCCCGTACCTGGCTCGAAGCCCTTGGTGGCCCAGGCAATGCGGGCACCGGGCTCCAGCCACGGCTCGATGTCCTCCAGCATGGAGGCGAACGCGTGGCTGGGCACGACGACCAGCACCACCTGCGCGCCGCGCAAGGCAGCGGCGAGGTCGGCCTCGTAGACCAGCTCGGACGGCAGCTCGACATCCGGCAGATAGCGCTGATTGCGATGGCTTGCGGCCATCGCATTCAACGCAGGGGCATCACGCCCCCACAGCCGGGTCGGTACCTGGTTGCGCGCGGCGAGAGCCGCCAGCGCGGTGCCCCAGGAACCGGCACCGAGAACGGCCAGGATCGGACGCTCCTCCATAAGCAGGCTCTATGGATCAGCTATTGAGCATCGGAGCGGCGCTGCCGCTGAGCATGCGGCGCTGCTGCTCGGCGAACAGGGCGTCGAAATTGATCGGCTGCAGCAGGAACGGCGGGAAGCCGCCTTCCAGCACGAGCGACGAAAGCATCTGGCGCGCGTACGGGAACAGCAGGTTCGGGCAGTAGCTGTTGATGATGCCGGCGTGATCCACTTCGTTGAAGCCGGCAATGCCGAACACGCCGGCCTGCTGGACTTCGGCCAGGTACGCCGTGCGCTCGCCCAGCATGCAGGTAAGGGTCAGGCTCAGCACCACTTCGTACTGGTCGTTGCCCAGTTCCACGGCCTTCTGGCCCAGGTTCAGCTGCACCTGCGGCTGCTGGTCCGTTTCACCCACTTCCTGGAAGATCTGCGGGGCGTTGGGTGCCTCGTAGGACACGTCCTTCACATAGATCTTCTGCAATACCAGCTGCGGCTGGCCGGCCTGGCCATTGGCCTGGCCGTTGGCGGTGAAATCTGCCATGGGATATCCCTCGTAAAATAGTGCGAGTGCGGTTGAGCAAAGAGCTGAATTGTTCCATACATCCCCGCAGGCCGCCATGCAGACACCCCTCAATTGAGCAAATATTGCGCACGACCCTGTTTTTCTGGGAGAATGTTTGGCTCGACTATGCCGACCCGATGCTTCGGGCACGTTCGCGACGCGATGCGAACCTCACGGCAGACCCCGAAATCAACACCCTCCAGCATCGCGTGGCGCACAGCGCCGCTGGGCCGATGTCGCCCTGGCTAACGGGCGGTACACCGATTACGGAGGTCATCATGGCCCGTGTATGTCAAGTCACCGGAAAGGGTGTGCAGACCGGCAACAACGTCTCGCACGCCAACAACAAAACCCGTCGCCGCTGGTTGCCGAACCTGCATGAGCGTCGCTTCTGGGTCCCGAGCGAGAAGCGCTGGGTGAAGCTGCGCGTTTCCAACCACGCACTGCGCACCATCGACAAGAATGGCATCGAGGCCGTGATCGCCGACCTGCGTGCTCGCGGCGAAAAGGTCTGAGGATTGAGCCATGGCTAATAGCAAACAAGACAAGATCCGCCTGATCTCCTCGGCCGGTACCGGCCACTTCTACACCACGCAGAAGAACAAGAAGAACACGCCGGAAAAGTTCGAGTTCAAGAAGTACGATCCGGTCGTCCGCAAGCATGTGATCTACAAGGAAGGCAAGATCAAGTAATCCGCCCTGCGGCTTACCATCAAGTCTCCGCAAGAAGCCCGCCGTAAGGCGGGTTTTTTGTTGCCCAAACCGGCGCCTCGGTGCATCGCGCCCCGGACATGGCGATTGGCCCTGCCCGTCGCTTGCTGCCGCCCGCGTCGCCACGCATCATGCACGCGATGCTCACGTCTCCTGCCTTATTCCGCTCGCTGCTTGGCGCCGCCGACTGGGATCGACTGGCGGCGCCCGTCCAGCGCATGCACGGTGACGATACGCTGCTGCACGCCGCTGGCCATGCGGCAGTCGAAGGTAGCGAAGGTCTGCTGGCGCGGCAGCTCAGACGCCTGCTGCGCCTGCCCGATCCAGGCGCCGAACAGGCGCTGGCGCTCACCATCGAACGCAAAGATGGCGAGGAGACTTGGACCCGCCACTTCGGGCGAGGGCATATGCGCTCCACCTTGCGCAGCATCGACGGACTGCACCTGCGCGAGCGGCTCGGACCGATGTCGCTGCACTTCAAACTGCGTCGCGACGCCGACGCCATCGACTGGCAGCTTTGCGGCGCCCGGCTGCTGGGCTTGCCCCTGCCTCGCTGGTTATGCGGCGAGGTGCTTTCCCGCAGCGGCTCGCACAATGGACGCTATGCCTTCCATATCGATGTGCGACTACCG
>DASXND010000080.1:0-4003 GCA_036495265.1 Dyella sp. | reverse complement strand
AGCGATGGCAGGTGGCCTCACCACCACCGTGCCGGCGTCGGTGAACTCATAATTCAGGCCGGTGCCCTGCAACAGGCGCGACAAGGCTGCTTCGGCTGAGAAGCTGCCGCTCAATCCGGGCGAACGAAAACCGGCGATGGCGCCACCAGCGGTGAGTACCTGCACATTGGCCTGCTTGCCAAAGGCAATCAACGCGGCGGCCAACGATTGCGCGGGAATCACAAAATCCATGCGCGTCTCGGCTGGCGCCGACCGCGCAGCCGCCATCACGGCACCGGGCGCCAACAGGTTCATCGCCATGGCGAGGCTGCCGTAGAAAAGCAACTGCGCACGCACCGTCATGGACTCCGCTTCTCCCTAAGCGAAAACCGGCAGTGTGACATGCGTACGGGATTTTTTGGCAGCGTCTCGACGCTATGAATGATGGCTGTCGCTGAGCTTGCGATGCCCGACGGAAAACACGTTGACGCCTCGGGCGAGACTGGCGTGATCGACCGCATGCGCGTGCGGTCGATCGCAGCGTGCTGCAGCGATCGCCCTAGCGATCGCCGTTACGTGCGGCGTCGGACAGTATGGTCTGACTACCCGCATCGCGAACCTTGACGGGAAGCACCTGCGGCAGTGCGTGCAGCCAATCGTCGATCGCGTCGGTCTTCACCGTACCGGTGAAGGTAAGCGATTCGAGATACGGATCCGCGATGCGCACCGGCCGCACGCGGTAGCGGTTGATGTTGGCCACCACGACCGCAAGCGATTCGTTGTCGAACTCCAGTCGGTCGTTACGCCATGCGGTGGCGCGCGCCAGGTCGGTGCTCGACACACTCAGGGCCGCACGCCCTGGATCGTAGGACACCAACTGCCCAGCCACCGCCTCCAGGCCGTCGCCCGCGCGATCGGCGCGATTGAAAATGCGTACGCGTCCTTCAGTCACGGCAATCGTGACGTGATCACCCGTGCGACGCACATCGAACGCCGTGCCTACGTCGTGGATCGCCAGCTTGCCGGCATTCACCACAAAGGGACGCCCCGCGTTGTGCGCGACCTGGAAGAACGCCTCGCCTTGCGCCAGCTCCACCTGGCGTTGATCGCGGCTGAATTGCGCGGTCAGCGTGGTCGCGCCACCTAGGGTGACGGTGGTGCCGTCGACCAGGGTGATATCACGCCTTGCGGCCACTTCGCTGCTGTAGACCTGTGGCGCCAACCTGGTGCCGCGAAGGCTCCATGCGAAGTAGCCACTCATCAAAGCCATGCCTACTACCGCCGCTGCCATCGCCAGCGGGAGCCAGCGGCGGCGCGCAGCCTCGACCGGCGCGAACTCAGCCACCAGCTGCGCGCGCGAGACTTCACCCAACGTGCCGAGCCGCTCGGCCAGTTCCGTAACTTTCTCGAAAGCGCGCAGATGGCTGGCATCGGCCGACGTCCATGCCAACCACTGTTCCACGGTCTGATCGGCGGCAGCAGGGTCGCGCAGGCGCACCCACCAGTCCGCGGCGGCGTGCATGGTCTGCTCGTTGAACGTGTCGGCCATCATGGCATCTCCAGTTCGTCCACCCGCGCCCGGCAATGCGCCAGGGCGTTGGCAACGTGATAGCGCACCATGCGCTCGCTGATTTTCATGGCTCGTGCAATAACGCCTATGTCGCAGCCGTCGATGACATGCATGACAAAGGCGCGACTGGTCTTGGCCGGCAGTTCGCGCAAGGCCCGGTGCAGTCCGTGCAATTGCTCGGTGGCCGAGGCGTGACGCTCGGGAATCGGCGCGAGGTGGACGTCTTCACTTGGCGCCTCGATAGGATGCTCGTGGCGCACCTTGCGCATGCGCAGGCGATCGACCGCCAGGTTCGATGCGGTCCGAAACAGATACGCGCGCAGCGAATCCACCTGCTCGGGATGTTCGAGCGTGAACATGCGGATATACGCCTCCTGCGCGACCTCCTGCGCATCGGAGAGCGAATTGAGGCGGCATTGCAGGAACGCGACCAAGGCACGGTTGTGGTCACGAAACAGCGCTGCGATCTGCGCAGCATGTGCCGGCACCATGGGACTCCTGTCTTGCTTCGCTTCGGATTTGACTAGCTTGTCCACGCTGCTTCCCGAAGAGCGCCTGCAAGAGACGGCATGGATTCTAGCGTAGCGACCGCAGCGGGCACGTCGAAGCGCTGCGGCGACTCATCCAGGGCATCACGCAGCATTTGCTCGGCCTGCCAGCACAGCTCACGGCGACGACGGTAAAGAGCACGGTGCTTGCTCGGCACGTCAGACTCGGCACGCTGGTGAAGCGTCGATGGCATCAGGAACCAACCCTCACTGGTTTCCACGCCACCCTGCTCCCGCCAGAAAGCGTCGTAGTCGGCATGAAACCGTTGACGGCCGCGCAACGGATGTCCGGCGTTGCCAACCGCCAGCATGCGGCGCACTCCGCATTGCGCTGCAAACGCATAGGCCAGCGTCAACATGAGTTGCTTGGGACGCAGGCCATGCAGGTGGCGGGTCAGTTCACGTACCCGCTCGCGGGCGTGCTCGCCGTCCGGACCCTGGAGGCAACCGATGGCAAGCGTCGACTCGTCGTCGATGATGGTCAGGACCAGCCGATAGAGCGGATGGCCATTCATCTCGCTGAGCTCGATGCACAACTCACCCTCGCAACCCATGAAGACGGGTGGCCGCAGATGCAACGCCAGCTGGCTGCCGTCCTTCAAGGTCAACTGACCGAGGCTGGCTCGCCCCCGAACATAGATGTCATCGAACAGCTTCGCGGGCAACCAATGCAGCATGTGGCGGTAGTGGCACTGCAGGCTACGCAGGCGGGTCGCGCGATGCCAATGCCGATGGATGAAACGATGCAGATGACGCTCAAGCACACGTGGATCACAGGTGATGCAGGCTCGCATGAGCGGATGCGCTTGGGCGAATGCCAGGAAGCGCTGATGCTGGCGTGGCAGGGACAAGGCGCGCACCAGGTACTTCGCGGCCATCACCGCGCGCTGGAACGGGTTGCCCAACCAGTCGCCGCGATCCCGCAGCGACCCTAGCCATAACGCGGGCTTGAAGTGGCCATCCCTGGCACTCGGCTCCTTCGACGGCATGGTCACACGCGGGTGCGACGCACCCGTGACTACGCGAAGTTCGCGCTCCAGACCCTGCTGCGCCGCAAAGGCGCAGCCGCTGACCGCGAATACGTGGTCGGCGTCCAAGGTGTCAGTCCCTGACAGAAGCTTCCGTTGGTTCATGGCGCGCGGCCCGCGTAGTAGCTGTGACCTGTCTAAGACGTGCGGGGACGCAAAAACGGAAATGGATCAGTGAAAAAATCTGCGAAAAAAGAAAACCCCGCACAGGGCGGGGTTTCCTCGTAGTGCTGGCTTGAGGGCCGGACTTAGAAGTCCATGCCGCCCATGCCGCCCATGCCACCGCCGCCGCCGCCGTGCGAATGACCTTCGTCCTTCTTCGGCACTTCGGTCACGGCCGCTTCGGTCGTGATGATGGAACCAGCCACCGAGGCCGCGAACTGCAGGGCCGAACGGGTCACCTTGGTCGGGTCCAGGATGCCGAAGGCGATCATGTCGCCGAACTGGCCGGTAGCCGCGTCGTAACCGAAGTTACCGGTGCCTTCCTTCACCTTGTTGAGGATGACGGACGGCTCGTCGCCAGCGTTGGCGACGATGGCGCGCAGCGGGGATTCCAGCGCACGACGGGTGATGGCAATGCCCAGGTCCTGATCCGCGTTGTGACCCTTCAGGCCTTCGAGAGCCTTCAGAGCGCGGATCAGCGCCACGCCACCACCGGGGACCACGCCTTCTTCCACTGCAGCGCGGGTCGCGTGCAGGGCGTCTTCGACGCGAGCCTTCTTTTCCTTCATCTCGACTTCGGTCGCCGCGCCCACCTTGATGACGGCCACGCCGCCAGCCAGCTTGGCCACACGCTCCTGCAGCTTCTCGCGGTCGTAGTCCGAAGAGGTCTCTTCGATCTGCGCCTTGATCTGGGCAATGCGCGACTGGATGCGCTC
>DASXND010000079.1:0-20068 GCA_036495265.1 Dyella sp. | reverse complement strand
TTGCCATCCGGGACGGCATCTATGGCAGGTATTGGGGCCCTTTCCACCGGCACACACGGTGCTGCAGCATCGCTTGCGCATGAACGGCTTCCTCTCGCGCTGGCTGGAGTACCTGGCGGAGCAGGGACATTCCAAGGGGACGCTGGAGCGGCTGCAGGACCATCGCCCAGACGATGCGCCCTTACTGTAGTGCGCGATAACGGCGTTACCGCTACGTAGGATTTTCACTCGGGCCATCCCTGGCCCTCGCCCTGCGGGCAGCTGGCGCTGTGCAAACCGGCAGTCCTGCCGGTTTGTCGCGCACAGGGTGCGCTCCTACATAAGGGATGGGCGGTTGCGAAAGGTTTCCTGCAGGCAACAAAAAACCCGCCAAAGGGCGGGCTCTTCGTAAAGTGGCGGAGCGGACGGGACTCGAACCCGCGACCTCCGGCGTGACAGGCCAGCATTCTAACCGACTGAACTACCGCTCCACATTTTTCTTCCAGACGCTTGCCAACTTCAACTTGGCGTCCCCACGGGGATTCGAACCCCGGTCGCCACCGTGAAAGGGTGATGTCCTAGGCCTCTAGACGATGGGGACGTGTCTAAGTTGTTGGTGGAGCCAGGCGGGATCGAACCGCCGACCTCCTGCATGCCATGCAGGCGCTCTCCCAGCTGAGCTATGGCCCCGTGCCTCTGGAAGCCCGAAAGAATAGGTCGGGATCGGGTTTTCGTCAAGCATTTGGCTACGAAATATTTCAAAAAAATATCGCGAATGAATCGCAACAAGCAGTTACGCCAGATCATCATCCATGTTGGATGTGGGGAAGCGACGTTAATGACGTAAAAAGCTGCTGATCGTGTGCTCGATTGCTAGTCTTGCCTGACGTCCCCGCGGGTTTCGTCGATGCATGATCTGCAATTCATCCAGGATCTTGCCACCGTCATGCTGATCGCTGGCCTGACGACGGTGATCTTCCAGCGTTTGCGTCAACCGGTGGTGCTCGGATACATCCTCGCCGGCGTGCTGGTGGGGCCGTATACGTTTCCCGTGGTCTTTATCCACGACGAGCAATCCATCCGCACGATGTCCGAGCTGGGCGTGATCCTGCTGCTGTTTGCCTTGGGTCTGGAGTTCAGCCTGAAAAAGTTGCGCGAGGTCGGTGGCGCGGCCCTGGTGGCGGCCGTATGCGAAATCGTGTTGATGCTTTGGCTGGGCTACGAAATTGGACGCTTCTTCGGCTGGAGCGCGATGGACGCGTTGTTCCTTGGCGCCATGCTGTCGATGTCCTCGACCACGATCATCATGAAGGCGCTCGACGATCTGAAGTTGAAGCGCGAGCGATTCGCCCAGCTGATGTTCGGCATCCTCATCGTCGAGGATGTGCTTGCCATCGTCCTGATGGCCTTGCTTACCGGTATTGCCAGCACGGGTGGCCTGGAGGCAGGCGAGGCGATGAGTGCGATCGGGCGGCTCACGCTGTTTATGGCGGTGTCGCTCGTAGTGGGGCTGTTGCTGGTGCCGCGCGTGGTCGACTACATCGCCGACGTGAGCCGTGACGACGTGCTGCTGGTCGCCGTGCTGGGCATCTGCTTCGGCTTCTGCCTGCTGGTGACCGAGATGGGTTACAGCGTTGCGCTAGGCGCTTTCATGATCGGCGCCATCGTGGGCGAATCGGCGAGCGTGGAGCGCGTCGAACGCATCATCGGTCCCGTGCGTGACATGTTCAGCGCGGTGTTTTTCGTGGCGATCGGCATGCTGATCGATCCCGCCATGCTGTCGCAGTACTGGTTGCCCATCCTCGTCGTCACCGTCGTGGTGGTGGTGGGAAAAGTGCTTACCTGCAGCTTCGGTACGTTTGTTGCGGGTAATGACGCCCGCACCTCATTGCGCGTCGGCATGGGCCTGGCGCAGATCGGTGAATTCTCGTTTGTGATCGCCTCGCTGGGGCTTAGCCTCAAGGTGACCAGCGGTTTTCTCTATCCCATCGCGGTGGCAGTGTCGGCGATCACCACGTTCCTGACGCCCTATCTCATACGCGCTGCCGACCCTCTGGCCAGCGTGCTGGGTCGGCGCTTGCCGTATCGTTTTACCAGCGTGTTTGGTGCCTATACCGACTGGATGGGCAGCCTCGGTCTGGGCGAGCAGGGTGCCGTGGTGATGAAGATGATCCGGCGTCTGGTATGGCATGTGATCATCAACATGATGTTGGTGGTGGCGGCGTTCCTGATCATGTCCTATCTGTATCGTCGCGGCGTTTTTCACTGGGATTTCCTCGCCGGCCGCCCGCAGGTCAGGCGCAGCCTGGCGTGGTCGATCGCCGCACTGGTGTCATTGCCGATGATCGTCGCCGCCTACCGCAAGGCTTCCGCGCTGGGCATGTTGCTGGCGGAACTTGGCATTCCGGAGCGGGTCGGCGGCGCCTACAACATGCGCCTGCGCGCGCTGTTGGCGCGGGTGATTCCGCTGGCGACGATGTGGGTGTTGGGCCTGTTGGTGGCAGCACTCGCCTCGACCATCCTGCCGCCGCGTGAAGTGGCCGTGGTGCTGGTGCTGATTTTGCTGTTGCTGGTGTGGTTGCTCTGGCGCGGCCTGGTCAAGGTGCATGCGCGTTTGCAGGCGGCCTTGCGCGACACGCTGGACAAGTCGGGACGCTCGGACGACGGTCACGGTTGAGCCCTTATGTGATGATCATGTCGACGTCCAGCACGAAAGTTTCGTGCATGAATCGTAAAAAACCACGTTAGTGAGCTACGTCGTGAACTTTCGATCACAATCGGCGGTCATAGCCCGGCATCGTTGCCAAGACTCAACAAGCGCCGCACAATGCGGGGCCTGCCTCCATCGGGGGGGCTAGTCCGGTAGCGCCGGCATATCCAAATACGAGGGAGTTCCACATGAAGCATTTTCTGCGTCCCACGCTGACGGCGGCCGCGCTGGCTGTTGCTCTGGGCCTGACCGCTGGCGTGCACGCACAGGCTGCCAAGCCGGCTGCCGCTGCCCCCGCCGCTGCTCCGGCAGCCGGCACGGTCGACAAGACCAAGGCCAGCTACGTGGTCGGTTGGGATCTGGCGAGCTCGCTGCCGCCGCTGGTCCGTGAAGAAGTGGATCCGGCCACGGTCGCCCGTGCGCTGCAGTCCGCTCTGTCCGGCCAGAAGCCGACCATGAGCGAGGCGGAAGCCAAGCAGGTTCGTGACGCATTCGTGGCCAACCTGCAGGCCAAGGCCAAGGCTGAGTACACCCAGGTCGCCAGCAAGAACAAGACCGAAGGCGAAGCTTTCCTGGCCAAGAACAAGACCGCTCCCGGCGTGAAGACCACCGCTTCGGGTCTGCAGTACCAGGTGATCAGCCAGGGTACCGGTGCTCGTCCGGGCCCGAGCGACACCGTGCAGGTCACCTATGTCGGCAGCTTCGTCAGTGGCGAAGTGTTTGACGACTCGGCCAAGCACGAAGGTGGCGGTCCGGCTTCGATCCCGCTCGCTGGCGTGATTCCGGGCTTCCGTGAAGGCATCCAGATGATGCAGGTTGGCGGCCATTACAAGTTCTTCATCCCGGCCAACATTGCCTACGGTGCGCAGCCGCAGAACGGTTTCCCGCCGAATGCGACGATCGTCTTCGACGTGAACCTGGTCAAGACCGGTCCGACCCAGGGCGGCGAACAGCCGGCAGGCGCGAAGTAAGCGCTAGCTAGCTAAGCTTCAAGATGTAACGACGGGGCGCGAAGCAATTCGCGCCCCGTTGCTTTTGTACGGCCATGACCTGTCATGCGCGAATGGCATGCATCGCCGACCAACAGCGCAGACGGATGCGGTAAGTGAGGCTGACTGCGTGGCCTGCTAGAATCTGTGGTCTTGCTTCCTGGAGTTCTCGCGACAATGAAGGTCACCATTTTTGGCACCGGCTATGTGGGCTTGGTCACCGGCGCTTGTCTGGCTGAAATGGGTAATCACGTTGTGTGCGTCGATATCGATGCCGGCAAGGTCGAGCGCCTCAAGCGCGGCGAGATTCCGATCTACGAACCCGGCCTGGAGCCGATCGTCAAGCGCAACCATGCCAGCGGGCAGCTTGCTTTCACCACCGACCCGGAGCCGTCCATCGAGCATGGCCAGGTGGTCTTCATCGCGGTGGGTACGCCGCCCGACGAGGATGGCAGCGCCGACCTCAGGTATGTGCTGGGTGTGGCGCGAACCATTGGCCAACATCTGGAGCGCTACACGGTCGTCGTCAACAAATCGACTGTGCCGGTGGGCACCGCGGATCGCGTGCGCGAGGCGATTGCCGGCGAGTTGGCCGCGCGCGGCGTCTCGGTGGAGTTCGATGTCGTCTCCAATCCGGAGTTCTTGAAGGAAGGCGATGCGGTGGAGGATTGTCTGCGGCCCGATCGCATCATCATCGGCAGCTCCAGCGAGCGTGCCGTGAATGTGTTGCGCAAGCTCTACGCGCCGTTCAACCGCAACCACGAGCGCACCGTCGTCATGGACGAGCGCTCCGCCGAGCTGACCAAGTACGCGGCGAACGCCATGCTGGCTACCAAGATCAGCTTCATGAACGAGATCGCCAATATCGCCGAACGCGTGGGCGCCGATGTCGAGCTGGTGCGCCAAGGTATCGGCTCTGATCCGCGCATTGGCTACCACTTCATCTATCCGGGTGCCGGTTACGGCGGCTCGTGTTTTCCCAAGGACGTGCAGGCGCTGGAGCGCACGGCGCGCGGCGTCGGTTACGAAGCACGCCTGCTCGGTGCCGTCGAAGCGGTCAATCATGATCAGAAGAGCAAGCTGTTCGAACTCATCTCGCGCCATTTCGATGGCCAGCTGGCTGGCAAGACGATCGCGGTGTGGGGACTGGCCTTCAAGCCGAACACCGACGACATGCGCGAGGCCTCCAGTCGCAACCTGATGGAAGCGTTGTGGGCGGCCGGCGCCAAGGTGCGTGCGTTCGACCCCGAAGCAGGCCGGGAAACCCATCGCATCTATGGTGATCGCGACGATCTGACCTTGTGTGACGGTGCCTACCAGGCGCTCGACGGTGCCGATGTGTTGGCCATCGTCACCGAATGGAAGGCGTTCCGCAGTCCGGATTTTCCGCGTATTCGCGCGGTGTTGGGCAGCCCGGCCATTTTTGATGGCCGCAATTTGTATGACCCCGTCGCCGTCGAGGAAGCCGGTCTGGCCTACTATGGCGTAGGCCGCGGCCGTAGCCTGAGGCACTGACTATGTCCGATGATTCGCTGCAACAGCGCTTGACCGAGCTCGAGGTGAGGCTCACCTTCATCGACGACACCGTGAATGCGCTGGCTTCGGCGGATGCGGAGCAGTCGGTGCGGATCGCCGCGCTGGAGCGGACCATTCGCGACCTGCGCAACGAACTGTCGACGGTGCGCCTGTCGCAAGGCCACGATCCGCACAGCGAGCCCCCGCCGCCGCATTATTGATGGCGCCACATACCTCTTTCAGTACCACGCAAGCGAGTTCCGATCATGGCCGAATCCCTGCGCGATCAGCTGCTCAAGAGCGGCATCGTCAAACAGGTCCGCGAAGAAAAGCGTCCGCTGCCGCCCCAGGGCGGCAAACCGCCTTTCCACAAGCACGCCGGCAAGCCGCCGCAGCACAAGCAGCAAGGCAAGTCGTCCCCATCGCACAAGTCGTCGCCGGGCAAGAGCCAGGAAGAGATCGATCTGGCCAAGGCCTATGCGATCCGCGCGCAGACCGAGGCGAACGAGCGCAAGCGTGCCGAGCAGGTGGCGGCCGAGGAGGCGCGCCTTCGTCGCGAGCGGAAGTTGAAGATCCAGCAGTTGCTGGAAGGCAAGACGCTCAACAAGGCTGACGTGGATCACGTGCGGCATTTCGAGTACGGCGGCAAGATCCGTCGCGTGCACGTGGACGCCGAACAACTGACTGCACTCAATCTGGGCGAGTTGGGCGTGGTGCAACAGCAGGGGCGCTATCTGCTGGTGACGCGCGAGATGGCCGAACAGGTGCGAGCGATCGATGCACATCTGGTGGCACTATTGGTTGAGCCGGGCAGCACGCCTGGGGTGGGCGAAGACGGCGTGCCTGATGACCTGATGTGGTGAGTTGCAGCGCCGACGAGCGCTGCTCCTCAATGAAAACGCCCGGCCATGGCCGGGCGTTTTGTTTTTGCCGAACGTGCTTCGCTCAGGCCTCGGCGGGTTCGGTCTGCGTCGCTGCGGTCGACAGATCGAAGCCTGTTTGACGCAGCGTGGGAAGATCCCAGCCACCCTTCGGGGAGAAGCGTTCGCCGTAGCGCTTGGCCAGTCGCTCCAGCTTGTTCTGCACTACCGGCGCGCCTTCGCTGCGCACGTACTGGATCGGGCCGCCACGGAAGGGTGCGAAGCCGGTGCCGAAGATCACGCCGGCGTCGAGCAAGTCGGCGTCGTCGACGACGCCCTCCGCCAGGCAGGCGACCGCTTCGTTGACCATGGGCAGGATCATGCGGTCCTGCAGGTCCGGTGGCAGCACATAGTCGGGATCGACTTCCGGCTTCTGCGGCTTGCCGTCCTGCCATACATACAGGCCCTGGCCGTCCTTCTTGCCGCGCTTGCCGGCTTCGAGTTTTTCTTCCAGTCCCGGCGGTAATTCGAGGCCGAGGAACGGTGCCAGCTCCCTGCCTACCGAAGCGCACACGTCCAGGCCTACCGTGTCGGCCAGTTCGATGGGCCCCATCGGCATGCCAAACTTCTTCGCTTCCTTGTCCAGCACCGGACCTGGCACGCCTTCGTTGTAGAGGCGCATGGCCTCAAGCAGATAAGGCATCAGGATGCGGTTGACGAGGAACCCGGGCGTACCCTTGACGGCCACCGGCAACTTGCCGATCGCCTTGCAGAAAGCGAGGGCGCGCTTCTCGGCGTCGGCATCGAGCTGGTCGTGGCGCACCACTTCCACCAGTGGCATCTGCGCGACGGGATTGAAGAAGTGCAGGCCAAGGAATCGCTGCGGTGCTTTCAATCCGACGCGGAGTTCATCCAACGGTATGCTCGAAGTGTTGGTGGCCAGCAGTTCAGCGGACTGGAATTGCGGTTCGATGATGGCGTAGAGCGCTCTTTTGGCGTCCGCGCTTTCGTAGATCGCTTCAATGGCAAGGTCGGCCGTGGCGACGCCGTTGCCGTCGACATCGGCGCGCAGTCGACGCGTGGTCTCCTCGATCTTTTCCGCCGTCTTGAGTTTCTTTTCGTAGAGCTGGCGCGCGCGATCCAGCGCCGGCTGGATGTATTTCATCTCGCGGTCCTGCAGGGTCACATCGAAACCCTTGAAGGCTGCCCACGCCGCGATGTCGCCGCCCATCACACCGGCACCCACGACATGCACGTGCTTGATGCCGTGTTCCACGCCGCTGCCTTGGGCTTTCAGGCGTTCCTGCAGGAAGAAGATACGGATCAGGTTTTGCGCGGTCGTCGTTTCCGCCAGCTTCGCCACCGAACGTGCCTCAAGCTTAAGGCGCTGCTGGATGCTCGAGCCGCCGCGCTTCCATACATCGATCAGGGCGAACGGTGCCGGATAATGCTCCTTGCGCACCTTGGCGGCCGTCTGCTTGATGACCATGGGTGCCAGTATCTGGCGGGCCAGCCAGGTATTACTGGCCCAGGCATTGGCGCGCAGCGCGAACGGCCGCGCATGCGGGCGACGGAGCAGGGCGCGGGCTTCGGCGAGCAACTCGGCGGGAGGAGCCACGCGGTCCACGATGCCCAGTGCCAGTGCCCGCCTGGCCGACAATGCCTTGCCGGTAAGCATGACCGGCAAGGCCTCGGTGGCGCCAATCAGGCGCGGCAGCCGGGCCGTACCGCCCCAGCCGGGATGGATACCCAGCATCACTTCGGGCAGGCCGATGCGAGTCTTTTCATCATCCGCCGCGATGCGTTGGCCGCAGGCCAGGATCAGCTCGGTGCCGCCACCCATGCAGGCGCCGTGGATGGCGGCGACGGTCGGGCAGGGCAGGCGTGCCAGCGACTCGAATACGCGCTGGCCGTTCTCGATGTTCTCGAGCACGGTGCCATGCTGGGCATAGCTCACGAACTCCTTGATATCCGCGCCGACGGCGAAACCGAACGGTTTGGCCGAATGGATCAGCACGCCGGCCGGTCTTTCGATCGCCAGTCGTTCCACGATCTGGCCCAGCTCGTCCAGCACCTCGCGCGAGATGGCGTTGACGCTGCTACCCGCGCGATCGAGGGACAGGGTGACGATGCCGCTGTCATCCAGGTTCGTCTTCCAGTGATTGAAGCGCAAGCCTTCGAACATGGCGTATGGGGAGGGTGACCGGGAAGCCTTGCACGATACCTTCCCGTAGCGAGGAATGCGAGACGGCCCAAGGGCTGGCCAGGCAATCTGAAGATCCTGTAAACCCGCGACCTGTGCACTGCCGCATGGAATATCGAGCCGAATCCGGCGAGGCTTGCACGCCAGCCTTTGCTAAGGCCCTCAGACCCCGTAAGTTAGGAGCCGATGAGTACAGTCATTCCAAACCCCAGCATCCAGGCCGGCGCCGAGATCCTTGAGCGCATCCTGGCCGCGCGCGGCAACCTGATCGCGCTCGAGGGCGGGCAGGAGGTGGGGCTGATCGACCAGATGCGTTTGTTGGTGCGCCGCAGCGGCCAGGCAATCTATTTGTGGAACCCGGAAAACGGCCTGGGCAATTTGCGCGAAGAGCACAGCGGCCTGCCAGGTTCCCAGCGGTTGAACATCGCCCTGCGCTATGTCCAGCAGAGCAACCACTTCGGTATCTACCTGCTGCAGCGCCCGCCACTGCCCCTGGCCATGGGAGACGCCACCCTGCTGCGCCAGTTGGCGCGTGCCAACACCGGCCATGTGCGGAGAATCGTCTTGCTCGATCCACCTCAGACCTTGGTTGCCAGCTTCAGCGACGTGATGGTACGCCTGAGCTGCCAGCCCGTGGCGGCCCAGCGCCCGCGTCTGCGTGACGGCCGTTGGTTGCTCTGACATGACCCAGCCTGCCGGCATCCTGGTCATCGCCGCCCAGCGCGAGTTGCGTCGCCTGTTGTTCGACACCTTCGATCGCGACGGGCACTTTGTGGTGCACTCGGCGCGGGACGCCACCCATGCGGGCATCCTGCTGGAGGGGCGGCCGGCGCTGGATCTCATCCTGATCGCGTTCGACGGCGACGGGCGCGATGCCCTGGCCGGCATCGAAGTGCTGCGTGGCCTGCCGGCTTGTGCGCAGGCGCCGTTGATCGCCGTACTCGACGATCAGGCCTTGCTCAAGCCTGCGGTGTTGCCCGCCGGCGTGGCCGACTGGCTGTACGCATCACAGGTTGAGCGCGAGTTGCTGGTGCGCTGGCAGCGGCAGCGGCTGCAACGGGCGTCGGCCGGGCCTGGCGCCACGCAAGGTTCCCGTGCGGACGTGGGCGAGGGTGACTACCGCTTTGCGTTCGACGAGGTCGACAGCGAGTGGTTGATCGTTGACCCGGTGCGCAGCCGGATCGTGGAATTCAGTCCTGCACTGGCCCGGCATAGCGGGCTTGCCGACCACGAACTGCGTGGCCGCCCCCTGCAGGAAGTGCTCACGTTTGCCGATGTCACGGCCGAACAAGTCATCGCCGAAGGGTCTCGACGCTGGTATCCCGGGCGTCGTCGCGGGGCGCGTGGCGTCGATAGTGGCGAGGCGAGTGCGCGTCCGGTGCGACACGCAGGGCACGATGCGGTGGCCCTGGTATTTCGCAGTGACCGCGCGAGCGTGCGCGCCGACGTGGCGCTGGGTCTGCTGACCCGCATGTTCGCTTCCGGTAGCGGTGACGAAGGCATCGTGGAGGCGGCACGCCTGCTCTATGAGGAAATGGGGCTGGACTATGTGGCGGTATGGTCGGGGCGACCGGATGACGGCAGCGCACCGATCCAGCTCGTGCAGTACTGGCGGGGCGAGGAGCAGGTTTGGCCCGGGCCGCACCTGCAGAGCTCGCTGCGCCTGGTCCTTGCGGGGCAGGCCATGCTGCATCAGTCCGATGCGGCGAGATTGGCTGCGGTGGATCCGTTGCTGGAGCAGCTGGGCCTGAGTGGGTTTGCCGGCTGGCCGCTGCAGGACGAGCGTCGCGCGGTGTTGGGCGCGTTGCTGGTGGGCACCCGTCAGCCGTTGCCGGCACTGCCCATCGTCCAGCCTGTATTGGCCTGTGCAGCGGTGCGCTTTGCCCATGCGCTGGAGCTGCGCCAAACCCGCGAACAAGGCCGTGCCGAGGGGCTGCTGGATGCGCTCACCGGGCTACCGAATCGACTGCTGTTCAACGACCGCCTCGACACGGTGATCCGTGAGGCCAATCGCACTGGCGAGTCGTTTGCGCTGCTGTTCGTGGACCTCGACCGTTTCAAGACCATCAACGACACCCTCGGTCATGCGATCGGCGACCAGGTGCTGGTGACCACTACGCAACGCCTGCGCGGCAGTGTGCGCGGCTCCGATACGGTGGCGCGTTATGCCGGTGATGAGTTTGTGGTGATTCTCCGCCACATCGTGAAGAGCGAGGACGTGCTGCGCATCGCCGAGAAGATCGTGCAGGTGATGGGCGCGCCGCTGCGGATCGACGATGGCACCGAGTTGCAGGTCACGGTGTCCATTGGCGTGAGTTTCTTCCCGGATGACGCCCCCGATGCCGAGACCTTGCTCAAGCATGCGGACGAGGCCATGTATGCGGCCAAGAGTCTGGGGCGCAACAACTATCAGATCTTCGAAGGCAGCGCCGAGCAGTCACAACAGCAGAACCTCGCGCTGAAATCCGGACTTCGCCACGCGGAGCACAAGGGCGAGTTGCGTGTGTTCTATCAACCGCAGGTGGATGCGGTGACCGAGGACATCGTCGGCATGGAGGCGCTGGTGCGCTGGGAGCACCCCGAGTTGGGTTTTATCGGACCGGGCTTCTTCATACCCTTGGCAGAGGAAACCGGCCTGATCGTGTCGATCGGCGAGTGGGTGTTACGTACCGCTTGTCGTCATGCGCAGGAATGGGAGCGGCGCTTTGGCCTGCGCCTGCGCCTGGGTGTGAACCTGTCGGCGGTGCAATTGATGCAACCGAACCTGCTGGAGATCGTGGCGTCGGCGCTCGACGAGAGCGGGCTGGAGGCCAACCTGCTGGAGATGGAGGTGACCGAGAGCATCAGCATCAAGGCGGCTCCCAATCTGGTGGAGAACCTGCAAGGCCTGCATCGGCTGGGTTGTCGTATTGCCATCGACGACTTCGGTACCGGCGCCGCCTCGCTGGACTATCTGCGCAAGCTGCCGGCCGACCGCATCAAGATCGATCAGAGCTTTGTACGCAACATCGGCGTGGATCCCGATGACGAAGCCATCGTGCGCGCCACCATCGAAATGGCTCACCGTCTCAAGCGGGGCGTGGTGGCGGAAGGCGTGGAGCAGGAACAGCATAGGGAGTTCCTGCGTGCCAACCAGTGTGATGAACTGCAGGGCTTCCTGTTTTGCCGCCCGCTGCCCCAGCCGGCGTTCGAAAAGCTCTTGCTGGAGCGCCAGCACCTGCTTGCCGGTGTAAGCGGCACCGCCGCCTGACTTGCGCGAACGCGCCTCATCCCCATATCGATAGGCAATAGGCGCTAGTGCGCCCCGGTTGCCACGCCGGCGGGGACGGGGACATCCGGTAGCGGTGCGGTGCGCCCATGGCGTGCTCGCGCGTTTCAGGGTGATGCGACGCCTGAGGGCGTCTTTCCCCCGGCAGGGGTTGGTAATCATGTGCGGACATGCTGAACTAGGGCGCGTTGTTCTTGTCTGAGCAATTCACTCCTGTCCTGAGGCACCCCAAGCGCGTGGCAGCAACGACGAAGGAGATGGCCCGGATGGGCGAGAACGAACTGGACAGCGCGCTGGTCGAACGGGTCCAACAAGGGGACAAGCGGGCTTTTGACCTGCTGGTGCGCAAATACCAGCACAAGGTCATCGGGCTGGTTTCGCGTTACGTGAAGAACTATGCCGAGTGCGAGGACATTGCCCAGGAGGCGTTTATTCGCGCGTGGCGGGCTATTGGCTCGTTCCGCGGCGACAGTGCTTTCTATACTTGGCTGTACAAGATTGCCGTCAATACGGCGAAGAACCATCTGGTCGCCATGGGGCGTCGCCCGCCAGCGGACGATATTGCCATCGACGATGCAGCATTCGTGCCGGGTGCGGAGCGCATGCACGAAAGCGCCACGCCCGAGCGCGAGTTGATGCGACAGGAAATTGAACAAACCGTTTTTTCCACTGTCCAATCGCTGCCTGAGGAATTGCGGACCGCCATTACCCTGCGCGAAGTGGATGGTCTGAGCTACGAGGAAATCGCTGAGGCGATGGGTTGTCCAATCGGCACGGTACGTTCACGTATTTTTCGGGCGCGTGAAGCTATTGATGAAAAACTGCGGCCGCTCCTGTCAGACCGCGAGGATCGACACCATGAGTGATACCCAACGCGAAAATCTGTCTGCCGGTATGGACGGCGAGCTGTCGAGGGAGGAGCTGCGCTTCCTGTTGCGGCGGCTCGACCATGACGCCTCGTTGCAGCAGGCGTGGTCGCGCTTTCACGTCGCCCGCGACGGCTTGCGCCGCCAGCTCACGCCGCTGGCCGCGAGCGGCTTCGCGAGCAAGGTCATGCATGCGATCGAGCAGGAGGCCGTGGTGGTCCATGGCAAGCGTCGACACTGGTTGCACTGGTCAGCCGGTGGGGCGATCGCGGCCAGCGTGGCCGTTGCGGCACTGATGCTTGCCCAGCCTGCGGGCTCTGGGGCGGATCGGGCGATGCCCCAAACGGTGGCAGCGGCTCCGCACGACTCCACTTTCGACAGCGATTCGCGTCTGGCTCGTGCCGAAGCGCCAGCCACCGTGCCGCCCTGGGTTAGCGCCTATTCAGCCTCGCAGCTCAGTCAGCAGGCGTCGGCCACCCTGGACAGCGACAGCAATGGCAGTTTGCTGTACTCGCGCAACAACCTGACGCCGTATCAGTTGGATCGGTACCGCATCAACAACGGCGATGGCAGCTACCTGCTGCTGATCCATCCGGATCAGTCGATGCAGAAGTCGTCGACGCAGGCTCCTGCCACAGCTCAGTGACACCTGGCCGTGTGTCCGATGCCACGGCCTATCGCCTCGCCTTCCCAAGACTATCCGTCCCTGCCAGTCCGCCTAACGGGCTGGTAGGGGCACGCGCCTAAATCATCGATGGAGGAACCCATGAACCGTCTCACCCTGCGCACTCTTTCGTGTTGTGTCTTGATGAGCCTGGCACTGGCTGGTGGTGTGCAGGCACAGAGTGCGCCCGTTGCGCCGAGCCTGCCTGACTTCACCGGGATCGTGCAGAAGAATGCGCCGTCGGTCGTGCACGTCGAGGCGAAATACAACGGCAAGAAGACCAGCAAGAGCAAGTCGGCCGGCCGTAGTGGACCGGATGCGCCCGATGATAACGATCCGCAGATGGAGATGTTCCGGCGCTTCTTCGGCATGCCGTCGATGCCGTCTCCTGAAGAACAGCAACACACCTCGCTGGGTTCGGGATTCATCATCTCGAACGACGGCTACATCCTCACCAACAACCATGTGGTGGAAGACGCGGACACCGTCACGGTGCGCCTGCAGGATCGCCGCACGCTTACGGCCAAGGTGGTCGGTAGCGACCCGCAATACGACATCGCCCTGCTCAAGGTGGACGCGAAAGGCGGTTTGCCGGCCGTGAGCATCGGCGATTCGCGCGCGCTCAAGCCCGGTCAGTGGGTGCTTGCGATCGGCTCGCCGTTCGGTTTTGACTACACGGTGACGCAAGGCATTGTCAGTGCGGTGGGCCGCAACCTGGGCAGCCAGGACCAGCCCTACACCTCGTTTATCCAGACCGATGTGCCGATCAATCGTGGCAATTCCGGTGGGCCGTTGTTCGACCTGCAGGGGCGCGTGGTGGGCGTCAACTCGCAAATCTATTCGAATACCGGTGGCTACCAGGGCGTGGCGTTCTCCATCCCTATCGATGTGGCCATGAACGTGGTCAAGCAGATCAAGGAGAAGGGCTATGTCTCCCGCGGCGTCATGGGCGTGACGGTGCAGGCCGTGACCGACGATGTGGCAAAGGCCTTCAACCTGGACGCCGGCTCGGGCGCGGTCGTGACCCAGGTGATGCGGGGCAGCGGCGCGGAGAAGGCAGGGTTGCGTGCAGGAGACGTGATCCTCTCCTATAACGGCCAGAGCATCTCGCAGAGTGCGGATCTACCGCCGCTGGTGGGTCAGACGACCCCTGGCAGCAAGGCAACGGTCGAGATTCTGCGTGACGGCAAAAAGCAGAATGTCAGTGTCATGGTGGGCGAAATGCCGCGGGACAAGAGTTCGCCCATGGCTGCCAATGACACCGACAAGCCGGCCGCGGGCCATGCTTCCAGTGCGCTCGGTCTGGCGGTCCAGGACCTGGATGGCGATGCCCGCCAGCAATTGGGGCTTGGCGCAGGTGAGGGCGTGGGCGTCAGCGGCATTACCGGATCAGCGGCCGCCCGGGCGGGTTTGCAGCCAGGGGATGTGATCCTGATGGTCAACCAGAAAAAGGTTGGCAGCGCCGCCGCGTTCCGTGACGCCACCAAGGATGCCAAGCCGGGCGATACGGTCCTACTGCTGGTTCGTCACGGGGATCAGAGCGGATTCATCGGCCTGACGGTCCCCGGGGGCAAACAGGACGAGTAAGACACGCTTCTGCCCCTTCTTCCTTCGGGTCGCCCGAAGGGGAGAAGGGGGCGAGCTGGCCATCACGCCCGGAAGACGCTTGTTCCATGCGATAATGCCGGGTTCGTATTGCCACTCCCGGCGATACGCTGCCTGCGCGCCGCGCATCGCAGTGAACGCAGCCAGCGTGTTCCATGGAACTGATTCGAAACTTCTCCATCATCGCCCATATCGATCACGGCAAATCCACGCTGGCCGATCGCATCATCCAGATCTGTGGCGGCTTGACTGAGCGCGAGATGGAGGCCCAAGTTCTCGACAATAATCCGATCGAGCGCGAGCGTGGCATCACCATCAAGGCGCAGTCCGTGTCGCTGCCGTATACGGCACGCAACGGCAAGACCTATCAGCTCAACTTCATCGATACGCCCGGGCATGTGGACTTCAGCTATGAAGTCTCCCGCTCGCTGGCGGCCTGCGAGGGCGCGTTGCTGGTGGTCGATGCCGCCCAGGGCGTGGAGGCGCAGTCGGTCGCCAACTGCTACACCGCCGTGGAAATGGGCCTGGAAGTCGTGCCGGTGCTCAACAAGATCGACCTGCCCACCGCCGACCCGGAGAAGGTGAAGGGCGAGATCGAGGCGGTGATCGGCATCGATGCCGACGATGCGGTGGCCGTCAGTGCCAAGACCGGCCAGAACGTGGTCGAGGTGCTGGAAGCCATCGTGGCGCGCATCCCGCCGCCGAAGCCTGGCGATACGGATCGCTTGCAGGCGTTGATCATCGACTCGTGGTTCGATAACTATCTTGGCGTGGTGTCGCTGGTGCGTGTGATCCAGGGCGAAATCCGTCCGGGCGACAAGCTGCTGGTGATGTCCACGGGCCGCACCCACGAAGTGGGTGAGGTGGGTGTATTCACACCCAAGCGCAAGAAGCTCGACAAGCTCTCGTCCGGCGAGGTGGGCTGGGTCAATGCATCGATCAAGGACGTGCATGGCGCCCCGGTAGGCGACACGCTGACCCAGGCCGGCAAGCCGGCGGACAAGCCGTTGCCGGGCTTCCAGACCATGCAGCCGCGCGTGTTCGCCGGCCTGTTTCCGGTCTCGGCGGACGATTACCCGGCCCTTCGCGAAGCGCTGGACAAGCTGCGCCTCAACGATGCGGCGATGTTCTTCGAGCCGGAAAGCTCCGAAGCCATGGGTTTCGGCTTCCGCTGCGGCTTCCTCGGCTTGCTGCACATGGAAATCGTGCAGGAACGCCTGGAGCGCGAATACGACCTGGACCTGGTCACCACGGCACCGACCGTGGTGTACGAGATCCTCAAGAGCGACGGCTCGGTGATGCTGCTGGACAACCCGGCCAAGCTGCCGGCGGCGCATCTGATGGAGGAGATCCGCGAGCCGATCATCGTCGCCAGTATCCTTACGCCGCCCGACTACATCGGCAACGTCATCACGCTGTGCGAAGAAAAGCGCGGCGTGCAGCGTTCAATCCAGTACCTCGCCACCCAGGTGCAGATCAGCTACGAGATCCCGCTGGCCGAAGTGGTGCTGGATTTCTTCGATCGTCTGAAGTCCGTTTCGCGCGGTTACGCCTCGATGGACTACCACTTCGAGCGCTTCGAAGCCGGCCCGTTCGTGCGCGTGGACGTGCTGATCAACGGCGACCGCGTGGATGCGCTGAGCCTGATCTTGCATCGCGTGCATGCCGAACGTCGCGGTCGCGACCTGGTCGAGCGCATGAAGGAGCTGATCCCCCGGCAGCAGTTCGACGTGGCCATCCAGGCCGCGATCGGCGCCCAGGTGATTGCCCGTTCCACGGTGAAAGCCTTGCGCAAGAACGTGCTGGCCAAGTGCTACGGTGGTGACGTCAGTCGCAAGAAAAAGCTGCTCGAGAAGCAAAAAGAAGGCAAGAAGCGCATGAAGATGGTTGGCCGCGTGGAAATTCCACAGGAAGCCTTCCTTGCCGTACTGAAGGTGGACAAATAATAAAGCTGCGGATTCGGCGTCCCTCACGCCGAGCAACCTTGGAGTAGGGCATGGATTTCGATTTTTCGGCGATTTTGCTGGGCCTCACCGTCGTGTTTGGCGTGGTGTGGGGCCTGGACCGCCTGTTCTTCCACCGGCAGCGCAAGGCCAAGGCCGAAGCGGCCGGTGGAGAGCTGCGCGAGCCGGTGATAGTGGACTGGTCGCGCTCATTGTTTCCGGTCGTGCTGGTGGTGTTGCTGCTGCGTT
This sequence comes from Dyella sp., assembly GCA_036495265.1. Lineage (GTDB taxonomy): Bacteria > Pseudomonadota > Gammaproteobacteria > Xanthomonadales > Rhodanobacteraceae > Dyella. Next base: position 3,217 of record DASXND010000079.1, on the reverse strand, counting down.
CGTTCGTAGCCGAGCCGTTCCGCATTCCGTCCGGTTCGATGATGCCCACGCTCGACGTGGGTGACTTCATCCTGGTGAACAAGTTCGCCTACGGTCTGCGCATGCCGGCCTTCAACAATAAATTTCTGAGCCTCGGCGAGCCCAAGCGCGGCGATGTCGTGGTGTTTCGTTTCCCGGGTTATCTGTGCGAGGACGACGGCAAGCTGGTGCGCAGCGGCGACCAGAGCTGCACCGATCCGCATGCACCCGTACCCAGCCAGAACTGGATCAAGCGCATCATCGGCATGCCAGGCGATCGGGTGGAAATGCGCGGCGATCAGTTGCTGGTCAACGGCGAGCCGGTGGCGGCCGATCTTATTGGCCCCTACGAGGGTGATCCGAAGCGCCAGGAATCGCGCCTGATGCTCGAAATGGGCGCCACGGTGTGGAACGAGCACCTGCCGAACGGACAGGGCGGCGTGGTCAATCACCTGACCGCCCGCATGCCCAACTACGCCACCCCGCCGCCGCTACCCAATGCCCGCGTGCCGCTGGTGGTGCCGCAGGGCTGCTACCTGGCGATGGGCGACAACCGCTATAACAGCACGGACAGCCGTTGGTGGGGTTGCATGCCAGAGCAGAACCTGGCCGGCAAGGCGTTCCTGATCTGGCTGAACTTCTACGACCTCAAGCGGATCGGTTCGATCATCCACTGAACGGCGTGATGCAGGTACGTGACCTGCGGGCGCGCTTAAGGGCAGAATCAGCGTCAACCGCCGTGGCCGGCGCACGGTGTTGCGCTGGCCGGGGCACGTTAGGGGTATCGCCGCAGCAGCGGCATAGCGAGGGGACTATGAAATCGAGGCAGTCGGGCATCACCCTGATCGGGTTTCTTGTGGTGTTGATCGTTGTGGGCTTCTTTGGCTTTATGGCCATGAAGCTGATACCGGCCTACACCGAGTTTATGGGCGTCAACAAAGCCATGAACGATATCGCCAGTGGCAGCCTGGAAGGCAGGTCGCTGGACGATGTCCGTCGCGATCTGATGAAGAAGATGGACTTCCAGTACGTGGACGATTCCACCATCAAGCCCAAGGACATCACGATCAAACGTGAGGGCAATGCGGCACATCTGAGCGTCGCGTACGACAAGCGCATTCCCTTTATGTACAACATCGACTTCCTGCTGCACTTCGAGAAGAGCGTGGCGTTGCAGGGCAATATCGGTGGTTAAGCACAGGCTAGTGATTTGACCAAACTCGCATACCGCTTTCGTGATCCGGCGCTCGGTCAGCTGGCCCTGACCCATCGGAGCGTGGGTAAGCCGAACAACGAGCGGATGGAATTTCTCGGCGACGCGCTACTTGGCGTGGTGGTGGCCGAGTTGCTTTACGAGGCTCACCCGAATGCCAGTGAAGGTGAGCTGTCGCGCTTGCGCGCCCAATTGGTCAATGGGCAGGCGCTGGCGGTCATTGCACGCGAGCTAGAGCTCGGCGACGAGCTCAAGCTCGGCTCGGGTGAACTCAAGAGTGGCGGTTTTCGGCGGGAATCGATTCTCGCCGATGCCTTCGAGGCACTCGTGGCAGCGGTCTATCTGGACGCCGGCTTCGCCGAATGCCGCGCCGTGGTCCGGGGGCTGTTCGAGCCCCTGGTGGCGGCCATTCCGCGTTCGTCCAAGGATGCCAAGACCCGCCTGCAGGAGCTGCTGCAGGCACGAGGCCGGCCGCTGCCGCATTACGAGCTGATCGACAGCCACGGCGAAGACCACGCCAAGACATTTGACGTGTCCTGTGAAATCACCGAACCCGAGCCGATCCGGGCCGAGGGGCGCGGCAGCAGTCGCCGTGCCGCGGAACAGGATGCCGCAGAAGCCGTACTGCGCCGTTTGCAGGATATAACGGCCTGATTTCGGCCTACTCCAGGGCCTGCGCGGCCCTTGAAGGGCCCGCATAAGGCGTCGCCCCCGATAGGCGCGGATGCCGCGTCCCTTCAGCGGCACCGCTCGACGACCTTATCGCCCGGTCGCATAACGACTTACACTCTCTACCTCTCCCGTGTCTTGCGCGTAACCCACTCGCGCGGTCCACGAGGACACCCGAAGCAGGCTCTAACCATGAACGACAACAACGAATTCGACCTCGGCACACCGGCCGAACTTCCCCATGACGATTTCCGCTGTGGCCTGGTGGCCCTGGCGGGTCGACCCAACGTGGGCAAGTCCACCTTGCTCAACGCGTTGATCGGTTTTCGCCTGTCCATCGTCAGTCCGCGGCCACAGACCACCCGTCACCGCATCCTGGGCATCGCCACCAGCGAGGCCGGGCAGATCATGTACGTGGATACGCCGGGTCTCCATCGCGGCGCCAAGCGCGCGATGAACCGCAGCCTCAATCGGGCTGCGCGTTCGGCGATCAGTGAAGTCGACGTGGTCGTGCAGGTGATCGAGGCCGGGCGCTGGACGGACGAGGACGAGGCGCTTTATGACGCCCTTGTAGAACAGAAGGTGCCGCGTCTGCTGGTCATCAACAAGGTCGACCTGGCCAAGGAAAAGGCCACCATGTTGCCGTTCGTGGCTGATCTGATGGCGCGCCACAGCTTCGACGACGTGTATTACGTCAGCGCGCTCAAGGAGAAGGGCCTGACCGAGCTGCAGCAGGGCATTCTCAAGCGCTTGCCGGTGCAGCCACCCGTATACGGCGAGGACGAGGTCACGGATCGCAGTGAGCGATTCCTGGCCGCTGAAATGGTGCGCGAGCAGCTGATGTTGCGGTTGGACCAGGAGCTGCCCTATGCCACGACGGTGGAGATCGAGCAGTTCAGCGACCGTCCGGACGGCATAGCCGAAATCCATGCCGTGATCTGGGTCGAGCGCGATGGCCAGAAGGCGATCGTGATCGGCAACGGCGGCGCCCAGCTGAAGGCCATCGGAACTTCCGCGCGACGTCACATGGAGCGCACCTTTGAACGCAAGGTGTTCCTGCGCCTATGGGTCAAGGTTCGCGAGGGCTGGGTTGACGACGAGACCATGCTCAAGAAGTTCGGCTATACGGACTGAACGCGAGGCATGGTGAGCGCTGATTCGACGATCGGCGACGGCTGCCTGGGCGTTCACGAGACCTCGTCAACCGCATCTGGTCCCTAGGCAATCCATGCGCATCGAGCAGCAGCCGGCCTACGTACTGCATTCGCGGCCTTACCGCGAGACGTCGATGCTGCTCGAATGCCTGACCCAGGATCA
>DASXND010000078.1:0-5201 GCA_036495265.1 Dyella sp. | reverse complement strand
CCTTCCCCTTCCACATCACGTCGATCCGAAACCGCACCTTTGTGCGGCTTCTCGCCGGTGTTGATGCTCCCGCAGATTCGCGCCAGATTCTGCGATGGGTGACTCACATGGAATCCTTAAGCCGTCGCAATTCTCGACGTTCCTGCTTATCCGGCCGGCCCGGAGGCGCCATCGTACCGACTAGCTTACGCTGAGCCTTCGCCGCCTCGCGTGCTGCCACGCTGGCCTCGCTCTCACGATAGAGGGCCTGCGCGACACTGGCCTGCCCCCGTTTTTCCGACAACACCAGCACTTCGACCTCCAGACGCTCCACGCCTCGGCCGATGCGGAGCACATCGCCGACATGCACGGTCTTGGCCGGCTTGCAGCCGCTGCCGTTGAGGTCGATCTTGCCGCCGTCGATGGCTTGCTTGGCCAAGCTACGTGTCTTGAAGAAGCGGGCGGCCCATAGCCATACGTCGGCGCGCACCGGCCCCATGGATTGCGATTGAGCTGATGACATGGGCTTATTGTCGCCGATGGGGAGGCCGCCCGCAGCCGCCCGGCGCGTTCAAGCGGCAGGCGCTGAAGGAATACCACGGCCGTAGCTCAGCGCAACGCGTGCAGAGCGCGCCCCGAATCAGCCGCCGAGCAACAGATTGCCCAGCGGTACGGTGACCAGCGACAACACGATGCCCGCGCCAAGTATGGTGTTGGCCAAGCTAGGCTCCAGCTTGTACTCATCGGCGAGGATCGCCGCCGAGATCATCGGCGCCATACCCGCCTGCAGCACGCCCACAGTCAGGGTAAGCCCGCCGACGCCAGCGGCCGTACCCAACAGCCAGCAGGCCAGCGGCGCGATCAACAACTTCCAGCCAAGGCCGAGCGTCAGCGCGGAAAGCTGACGCTCACCGAGATGAAACTTGAATTGCATGCCCACCGAGAACAGCGCCAGCGGCGTCAGGGTCGCACCGATGGGCGTGAATACGCTGTCCAGCATGGCCGGCCAACCACCCAGCGCGCCTACGATCACGCTCAGGATCAGCGCCAGGAACGAGGGAAAGGTAAGGATGCGCCGGGCGATCACCATCGGCTGCGGTACTTTTCCCGCATACAGCGATGCGACGGCTACACCAGCCGAGGCCAGCAACGGGAAACATCCCAGCTGGTCGGCAACCACCGCCAGCGCCAACCCTTCCTTCCCATGCAGGGCCTGCATCATGGGGTAACCCATGAACGACGTATTGCCCAGGCCACAGACCAGGGTCAGCGCGCCAATGCGTTCGCGCGACCAGCCCAGCCACCGGCCTAGCGTGGCGAACAACAGCCAGCCGCCGAAGAACACCACCCACATGGCCGCCACGGGAAACCACAGCTGCGCATCGATTCTGAGCTTCGGCACCAGCTCCAGTACCAGGGCTGGCAGCGCGATGTTGATCACCCACCAATTGATGCCGTGAACGATGCCGGCAGGCGGTTTCGCGTAGCGGGCCACCAGCGCGCCAAGCAACAGGCAGACGAACAGCAACAGCAAGGTGCCCATGCACATCCCTTCGAGCGGAAGGAACGCAGTATAGCGAGCACCTACAGGAGCCTTTTGGCGCGACCCGGCGGGGGTTGTCGCCGAGCGACTGGCCCGTCATTCCGGCATGCGCCCCGCCATGACTCTCTGCGGTCGCCGGAGTGACGGGCAACGCTCAGCCGACGATCAGGCGATTGAGCCGCTGCACGAAAGCCGCCGGATCGGGTAGCTGCGCGCCAGCGGAGATTTCCGCCTGGTCCAGCAACAGGTTGGCCAGGTCGGCTGACTTGGCCGGGTCGCTTTCGGCTTCCACACGCTTGAGCAGCGGATGCTGAGGGTTGATCTCCAAGGTCGGCTTGTTCTCAGGCACGTCGTGGCCGGCCTCGCGCAACAAGCGCGCGAGATGCGGCGCCATCTCGTGGTCGGACAGCGCCAGGCATGACGGAGAGTCCGTGAGGCGAGCGGATACACGCACTTCGCTCACACGATCGCCCAGCAACTCCTTGAGCTTCTTCAGTACCGGCTCGGCAGCCTTGCTGGCTTCTTCCTGTTGCTTCTTGTCGGCCTCGTCCAGCGGCAGCTCGCCCTTGGCGACGTTCTTCAGCTTCTTGCCGGCGTACTCGTTGAGGCTGCCCAGCATCCACTCGTCGATGCGATCGAACATCAACAGTACTTCGACGCCCTTGGCCTTGAACGCCTCCAGCTGCGGGCTGCCGAGCGCCGCCGTGTAGCTGTCCGCCGTGATGTACCAGATGGTGTCCTGGCCCACCGCCATGCGCAGGATGTAGTCGTCCAGCGCGACGGTCTGTGCGGCGCCCTCGCCCTTGGTCGAGGCAAAACGCAGCAGTTTGGCGATGCGCTCGCGGTTCGCCTGATCTTCGGCGATGCCTTCCTTGAGCGTGTTGCCGAAGGCCTTGTAGAAGGTGGCGAACTTTTCGGGCTCGTCGCGCGCCAGCTTCTCCAGCAGGTCCAGCACGCGCTTGACGCAGGCCGCGCGGATGCGCTCCAGCTGGCGGTTGTGCTGGAGGATCTCGCGGCTGACATTGAGCGGCAAATCATCCGCATCGACCACACCGCGCACGAAGCGCAAATAGTTCGGTAGCAGCTCCTCAGCCGCATCCATGATAAAGACGTGCTTGATGTAGAGCTTGAGTCCCTTGCGCTCGTCACGCCCGCCCATCATCAGGTCGAACGGCGGCTGCTCGGGGATATACAGCAAGGTGGTGAAGCTCTGGCTGCCCTCGACGCGGTTATGCGTCCAGGCCAGCGCGTCGTTGAAATCGTGGCCCAACGACTTGTAGAAGCTCTGGTAGTCCTCGTCGGAGATCTCGTTGCGCGGCTTCGCCCACAGGGCTGACGCATCGTTGACGGTTTCCCAATCCTCGCCCGGCTTGCCGTCCTGTTCTTTGGGCATGCGGATCGGGAAGGCGACATGGTCGGAGTACTTGCGGATCAGCGAGCGCAGTTCCCAGCTCTTGAGGAACTCGTCCTCATCGGCCTTCAGGTGCAGGATCACGGCGGTGCCGCGCTCGGCCAGCTCGACCTGCGCCAACTGGTATTCACCCTTGCCGTCGCTCTCCCACTTCACACCTTCCCCAGCCGGCTGGTCGGCGCGACGGCTGAGCACCGTCACGCGATCGGCCACCACGAAGGAGGAGTAGAAACCGACGCCGAACTGGCCGATCAGGCGCGCGTCGGTCTTCTGGTCCGCGCTCATCGCTTCCAGGAAGCGGCGCGTACCGGAGCTGGCGATGGTGCCGATATTGGCCACCACTTCGTCGCGGCTCATGCCGACGCCGTTGTCGCGCACCGTGATCGTACGCGCCTGCGGATCCCAGCTGACGTCGATATGCAGCTCGCCATCGCCCGTGAGCAGCTCTGGATTGGCAATGGATTCGAAGCGCAGCTTGTCGCAGGCGTCCGAGGCGTTGGAGATCAGCTCGCGCAGGAAGATTTCCTTGTGCGAGTACAGCGAGTGCGTCACCAGGTGCAGCACCTGGGCCACTTCGGCTTCGAACTTGCGGGTTTCGGGCGCGGTAGTCGTCATGCGGAAAGACTCGTGAAGAAATCAAATAGGGTTGGGTTTGGCATCTACGAAGGGGCCGGCAAGGCGGCCCCTTACATACCCTCTCCCAGGTCGGGAGAGGGTGAATGCTCAGGCGTTCGAAGAGGCTTTCTGCAGCGCAGCGATGCGCTCTTCCAGCGGCGGATGGCTCATGAAAGCCCGCTTGAGGCCCGTGGCCAGGTGCCCGGAAATGCCGAACGCGGCAATGGTCTGCGGCAACGTGCTCTCGCCGTGCTGCACCTGCAATCGCTGCAAGGCGGAAATCATCGCGCCACGGCCGGCCAGCTTGGCGCCCGCGGCGTCGGCACGGAACTCGCGCCAGCGCGAGAAAGCCATCACGATCATCGAGGCAAACAGGCCGAACACGAGCTGCAGCACCATCACGGTAACGAAATAACCAATACCGCCGCCGTCGCGGCTGTCGCGACCGCCGGACAACCAGCTGTCGATCAGACGGCCGACCACGCGCGCGGCCACGATCACCAGCGTATTCACCACGCCCTGGATCAAGGTCAGCGTGACCATGTCGCCGTTGGCAACGTGGCCAATCTCATGGCCTAGCACGGCCGCCACCTGCTCGCGGTCCATCTGCTGCAGCAAGCCGGTACTTACCGCCACCAGCGCGCTGTTCTTGTTCATGCCGGTGGCGAACGCGTTCATTTCCGGCGCGTCGTAAATGGCCACCTCCGGCATGCCGATGCCGGCGTGCTGCGCATGGCGGCGCACGGTATCCAGCAGCCAGCGTTCGGTCTCGTTCTGCGGCTGCTCGATTACCCGGGCGCCGGTGGACATCTTCGCCATCCACTTGGACATGGCCAGCGAGATGAAGGCACCGCCCATGCCAAACACGGCGGCAAAGATCAGCAACCCGCCCATGCCACCGTAACCACGGGAAGCGGCCCACGTATCGACGCCAAACAAATGGCAGACGATGCTGAGCAGGAACAGGACGGCGATATTGGTAAGCAGGAACAATGCGATGCGACGCATGGCTGTCTCTCGGGCAGTCATGAAAGGGAGTGCGGCTACGGGCCACCTATCAAGATTCGGGGCTACAGCGCCCGGTTTCAAGGGCTTTTTGGCCTATGCCGCGTCGGCCGAGTCCCGCGTTCATCGGCTGGCCTGCTTAAGGCAACGCTGAATAAGTATCGCCGTCGCCATGATGTCTGGAAGGCTCGCAGGGTGTGCCGTGCGGCGCCGGGAAGACTGGCCGTCTTGCCAAGCCGTACGGCGCAGCCTGCGGGCCTTCCAGACATCACCCAAACACTTGAAATCCCATCGGTTGGGCCGGCCCTGTCTGCCCGCATCTCGTCGGGGCGCCGACTCGACAGACAGCCAGTCTGCCGTCGCCGCCCCCCCTGTGATCTGCGCGCAGACAGGGCCGGTGGCGACGGCGATACTTATTCAGCGTTGCCTTAAGGGGCCGGCGACGGTCCGTAATACGCATCCAGCAGATCGGCTACCGCCGCGTCGGCGCGACGCAGCACCGCCGGTTGCGACCAGTGCAGCTCGCTGACCACGGCGAAGAATTCATCCGCACCTTCTGCGGCATACGCATCGATCAAGGTATCGCGTCCGCGCGCCACGTCGTTGGCGAGATGATCGAACGCTCGCTGGAACGCCACGATCCATTGC
>DASXND010000077.1:0-5322 GCA_036495265.1 Dyella sp. | reverse complement strand
GCTGCGAAGTCACCGGAGGATAAATGCCGCGCATCAATATGCAGGTCACGCAGGATGCGGGTAAGAATCTCGGTGGCCAGATCATCGGCAAGAGAGCCAAAGCCCATGCAAATAACCACCGACTGCGGAGCTACCGACAGCGGCCCCTGCCAGCGACCGCTGATGTCCTCGCGCTGCTGGCGAAGTTGGCGCCCAATACTCACTTCATCGAGAACCGATGCCCGGTGATGCCGGCGAATCCATTTTCGCCCCTCGCTACCGAGCATCTCAATGACTGTCACGATGACCTCTCGAACGCCAGCCTGCTGCTCCCGGTTGATGACCCCCCGTGCCAGGTCGGTGCGGGCGAGCTGCACGGCCGGTAAAAGAACCGCATCGCAATAGGCGGCAAACGATTTGCGTTTCAGGAAAGCACGCGCCTCGACAAGGATTTCGTCGGAGTCTCCGGATAGAGCGCGCTGGTAGAGCCGCTGCTGCATGGTCAATGCCGGCGTATCGCCCAGCAGGACGCTGAGCAGATCGAGTGCCTTGACGTGTCGCCCAGCGACCACGAGACACAATGTCAACGGCGTCGACATGATCAAGCCTACCGGCCCCCACAGCGAGCTCCAGAAAATCGCCGCGACAACGACGGCCAACGGCGACAGGCCCGTCGTGTGTCCGTAGAGAAAAGGCTCGACGAACTGCGCCACGACGGTTTCGACAAAGGCATACAGTGCCAGCGTCAGGAACAGCAGCGACCAACCTGGAACGACGGCCGCGGCGAACAACGCGGCGAGCACGGCCACGATCCACACACCCACATACGGTACAAAGCGCAACGTAGCGGTGAGGGCCGCCCAAAGCGGTGCGTTCGGAACCCCTATGAGCGTCAGCCCCACCCAGATCGCGACGCCCACCCCAAAGTTGACCGAGAACGTCGAGACGAAGAACCGCGACAAACGCCCGCCGGCATCGTTGATCGCCGCGGTCGTCGCACGCAGGTCCGCACCGCCGACGAGGCGGATGAAGCGGTCGCGCAGGGACTCGTGCTCGAGCAAGACGAAAATGAGGACGACCAGCACGATGCCCGCCGTCTGCAATGGAATCCAGGTCGCGACCAGAACGCGCGTCATGACCGCCAGGGGGGTGCTCGGCGCCTGCGCCTGCTCCGGAACGCCATGGGTCGCCGTCGACGTCGCGCTCGATAAGGTGGTTGCAGACTTTGTCGGCAGGGAGGCATTCCGATCGTCGGACTCGCTGATCACCTTGCCGAATTCCCCTTGCATCACCTCCATGCGCCCGACGGTCATGGCGCGCAGCGTCTGAATCTTGGTGTGAACGGTCGCCTGGTACTGCGGCAGGCTTCGGGCCATGTGAACGACCTGCGTGCCGACGACGGTCACCAATCCGGTCATGACGACTGCCAGGCCAAGCACAGCGACAAACACGGAGGCACCGTGCCCCAGGCCGATGCGCCGGTACAGGCGAACCCACGGAGCCATCAGCAGACTGAGGAACAGCGCAAGGGCGACCGGAACCAGCACCTCCCTTCCGAAGTACAGCAGGGCCAATATGGTGGCGGCAGCGATGATGGTGATCGCACGCTGGGTCGGCGAGGCGGTTGGCAATGCATCGGATTCATGAGCCATGGGAACTTTCCTCTCGCCTGCTAGGCCTTGGGCGTGACGAACACCGCGACGGTGCCCTCGGGCGAACAAGAGCATAACCGCGAGTCAGTCGCTACGCGTGGATGGAAGACCCCGGCAGATCGCCATGCCCACTTCGGGTCAAATGCAGACCTTGCGCAGGACTTTCTTGGGAAAAAGGAACGGAGACATTTTCCAATCCAGCTATGTCACCGCCCCCTCTTTCCGGCGCGCCAACCTGGCTTGGTCAGACAGTAAGCGGAGCGGCTTAGGGCGTGAAACGGCGCACCGGCCGGCACATGCTCCTACCTGGTTGCACCACGACGAACGGCACATGATTCGCCCTGCGAGGGATATACATTGAGCGCCAGACACGGGAGATAGCCATGGAACGCACCCTGCCTTACGCGATGATCATGTTTGCCGTTCTTGCCACCAGCGCCGTGCACGCCACCGAAGATGTCGCGACCAAGATCAAGCGCCAGTCGCAGGAGTTCTCCGACGCCTCCGCGTCGGGCGATACCAAGACACTGGCGCGCTACCTTGACGATCACGTGATTTTCATCAACGAGGGCGGCGACATTGCCACCAAGAAGGACATCACCACGCCTGGACCGGCGGGACCGAAAGGCGTCACGAATCAGCTGGTGCAAACCGATTTCAACATCGAAGTGCATGGCAAGGTTGCGGTAACCAGCTTTACTGATAACGCGACGGTACACGTCGGCGATCAAACCATGACGCCGCGCTTTCGTTCTACCGAAGTATGGCTGGACGAGGGCGATGCCTGGCGCATGATATCGAGCCAGACCGTGGCGCTATCCGATGACCCGCCCGCCTCCTCGCTTACGGCAGGCGAGCTGGATCAGTACGCCGGCACCTATCAGGCAGCACCGGACTTTACCGTCACCATTACTCGCCAGGGCAGCCAACTGCTCAGTGCCACCAACGGCGCCACACCGACGACGTTGCTGGCCGAGGTCCGCGACGTGCTCTTTACCCCTGGGCAGCCGCGCGCACGCCGAGTCTTCGAACGCGATAGCCACGGCAAGGTGACCGGATTCTCGTCCCGACGAGAAGGACACGGTGTTGAATTCAAGAAGGTCAGTTGATCCTTCATTCGATCCATCGAACGTAGGACCTGCCCTTAATGACTTTGTGCCGTCATTTGGTACCGGCATCTGCTGCGCCCGTCCGATAGAGCAGCAGATGATCGGTCCCCGATTCGGATAGCCAGAGCTCTCCTCGGCGACCCATCATCTGGCGGACGTTTGAATTCTGGCGCGGCAGCGTCAACACCTCGAAGCGCTCGGTGCGCGGATCGAAGCGCACAAGCGCGTTCGCACTCCATTCGCTGAGCCAGACGATGTCCTTGTCATCGACGAAGATCGCATACGCGTGCGGATTTTTTCCAGGCAGCGGCCATTCGCGCCATTGATGCGTTGCCGGGTTAAACATGCCGACTTTTCCTGCGGTCCACTCGCTGACCCAGAGGCGCCCTTTCGAATCGGACCAGACGCGGCGTGCGCCCTGATTCGGTGTGGGCGGCTCAATGACCTGTGCCGCGCCGCTCGCAGGATCGATGCGACCAAGATAGCTGCCAGCCAGCGACGCGAAGTACAAGCCGCCGTCAGGCGTCACGCTGATGCCGTACGGCCCTCGCCCGCGTGGCGCATCGAAGACACGCATGCGGGTGCTGGCTGGATCGAGCTCGCCGTAGATACCATTTTGCCCGGTAAACCACAGATGCCCTCGCCGGTCGAAGACGGCCGTGTTGAGGTTGGCGTCGTGGCGATCCATCGGCAGCGGGAAACGCGTGACGGCCAGTGTTTTTGCATCGACGCGCACGATCGCATTCTGGCCGCCATCGGTGATCCATGCTGCCCGATCCGGACCGACGATCACGCCGTGCGGCGCTGCTCCCGGGCCGAGCGGAATCCAGTCGGCCTTGCCACTGCGTGGGTCCAGCCGTCCCACCGCTCCGCGCGCCTGGGCGGTGTACCACACGGTGCCATCGGGTGACGGCGCGACATCGTGCGGCGCGCTGCCGGCGGGAACGGCGAATGTTTCGAAGGATGGCGTTGGCGCCTGCGCCGAAGCCACGTTGGGGAAGGCGCCGACCATGGCCATGGCGAACAACGGCGCCAGCCCGGATTCGAGCATTCTCGTCACTGCCGCGACAACTTTTACTCTCGCGATTTCCAGCATGGCCGCCTCCCTCGCTCGGGACAGGTTTCGAAGCCCGCGGACCGCTTTATTGTGCCACCGATCCTGGCCATGGGAGGGGCGCGCTCGAAGCGCAACTGGCAGCAGCGCGATTCGCCAGTCACCGCTGCGCAGCCACGATCGACGCGCCCTTGGATCGCTGGCCAGCACTTGACATGCAAGTATTGACTTGCCTATTATTTAGGCAAGTCAATACTTGCATATGGGCACTCATGGTCGATCGCGTCGATGACACCGACTTGTTGTTCAAAGCCCTCGCTGATCCCAGCCGGCGCAAGCTGTTGGATCTGCTGCACGCGCACGACGGCCGCACCCTCAACGAGTTGTGCGAGCACCTGGAGATGTCGCGCCAGGGCGTAACGCAACACCTGGACCTGCTGGAAGCGGCGCACCTTGTCACCACCGTGCGCAGCGGTCGCGAAAAGCTGCACTTCCTCAATCCCGTACCGCTGCAAGAGATCTACGAGCGCTGGATCGCGAAGTTCGAAAAGCCGCGCCTCAAGGCGCTCTCCGAATTGAAACGACGATTGGAGCAAACCGATGACTAGATCAACGTTTGTCTACGTAAGCTACATCCGCACCACGCCGGAAAAGTTATGGGCAGCCCTGACCGACGCGGAGTTCATGAAACAGTATTGGTTCGGCATGCACTGCGAAAGCGCATGGACGCCAGGGTCACCGTGGACGATGGTGTCCGGCGACGGTCAGATCTTCGACGCCGGTGCGATCGTCGAGGCCGAGCCGCCGCGGCGCCTGGTGATCCGCTGGCAGCACCAGAACAAGCCTGAACTCAAGGCTGAAGGCGACTCGCTATGCACGATGGAGCTGGAACCCGATGGAACGGCGGTCAAGCTCTCCATCACCCACACTATCGAGCGCTCGCCCTCGAAACTCATCGAAGCCGTGTCCGGCGGCTGGCCGAAGGTCATCTCCAACCTCAAGTCCCTGCTGGAGACCGGCGCCATCGCCCTGCAGCAGCCTTACCCCAGTGAAAGCACCCGCGCCGAAAAAGCGTGAGCATGGGCAAGGCACTCTTTGATATCGGTTAGAGAGAAGCAAAGGGTCAGAGACCGTTTCAGATTTGAAGTGTCTCTGACCCCGCCCCACCAAAATGACGCACCCACCGTCATTGTTGGTACAGCGTTTCAAAGTTGGCCACTCTGCCGCCGACAATCGTGACGATGATGGTCTTTCCATTCTGCGTGTACTGCCAGTGCTCGCCGAACGCCAATTGGTTATTCGGCAGGACACTCCAGCATCAAAGACGGGCGCCTAATCGACGATGAAAAGCTTCGCGCCCGTTGCGGTGGACGATCGATGGGCCGCGTCGCCGTAGTCGGAAACCTGATAACTCATGCCGGGCATGAGAACGAAACGACGACCGTCCTTCAGTTCCGTATGCAGTTCACCTTCAAGCACGTACAACACATGGCCGCGATCGCACCAGTGATCGGCGAGATAGCCCGGG